>DJEH01000005.1 GCA_002431845.1 Prevotellaceae bacterium UBA5903
TTATATAATCATGTCCTACATTAATTGATATGCCTTAGCACATTGTTTCCGCCATAATCACAGGCTTCATCGGTCATGTAGCCCGCTAATAATTCATACCTTCACAATTACCTTCCATAAGCATTCACCACAAGTTCGCAGATTCTATTCCATTTAAAAAACTTCAACTATCAAAAAAATTTCACAGAAGGATGGCGAATAAATATCACATTTTTCTATCTCAACTCTTGTTTACATCATATATCTGCCATATATATATATCATTTTACAACATTAAAAATATTTTTTCAAAAAAAAACGCATCAAACATTTGGTTGGTACCAAATAAGTTCCTACCTTTGCATCGCTTTTAAGGAAAACAAGTTAATCAAAACAAACTATGTTTAACCGATTTCCTTAGTAAAGTTTGCCTCTTTAGCTCAGTTGGCCAGAGCACGTGATTTGTAATCTCGGGGTCGTTGGTTCGAATCCGACAAGAGGCTCAAAAGAGAGAGATACTTATTGTATCTCTCTCTTTTTTATTTGCATTAATTCTTAAAGGATAATGTACTAAAGACGGCAATAGCCTTGGTTTCAATCCTTTGACTTTAGCTTTTCGGTTTGCTTTACAATAAATTTATCTATTGTTTCAATGCCTTTTGACGTAGAGCAACCACGAATATAGGGAATGACTGTGTTGATAAATAACTCCGTCTGTGGATACTCGTAAATAAGACTATTTTGTATAAAAACATCCATGCCCAATAAGAGCTGACGTACAACAATGTGATAGTTTACATCTTTTCTGAAGAAACCTTCTTCTACTCCTTTATTCAAAAAATCAACAGCAAATTCTTCGGCTTTCTTCTTATTTTGTTCTATATGTTCTGCCACACGAGGGTATTTAATTATGTCTATATAAAACTCTGGATTAATGCTGTCCATACTGCTTAGCTTATGAGCAAAAAGCATCAGCAAGAAGTCGAGAACCGAAGTTGTACGTTGCATAAGCGTTTCTGAGAACCATTTTTCTTCGTTCTCATACTCTTTTACACAAGCCAACAACAATTCCTCCTTATCAGAAAATATCTGATAGAGAGTACGCTTAGACATTGTCATCTTATGGGCAATATCGTCCATTGTCACACTTCGTATTCCGTGTTTATGGAATAAGTTTGCAGCAACTTCAATAAGTTGTTTGCGCACATCTTCGCGTTGTTGTATGGGCTGATTTAACATGAGATAAATTGTTCTAACTTTTAGGTATATAGCTATTGTTTCTTATATATCATCTTATGTGCAAAGATATAAAAACTTTTGTATCTCTCTTAGTTTCCAAATAATACTAACATAAGAAAACGCATTATTTGCCACAAAATCAGCGTATTTTCACAAATAAATAAGAATGATTTTATAAATTAATTTTTATTACGTACTTAATGATAAAAGAGGTGTATGCACACGCTAACACCTCTTTGCTAAGAAGAAAGTATTCAAAATAAGTTTTGAATATTTTCTTACTTTATTTACTTTAAAACAGCCTCAAGTTCTTCTATCTCTTTTCTGAAATCCTTATCAACACTTATGCGGCGTGCAACCTGATTACACGAATAGAGCACCGTGCTATGGTCGCGCTTGCCAAAGTTCTTTCCTATCTGACTATAGGGCGCCTCGGTATATTTATGTACCAAGAACATGGCGGTTTGACGCGCAATAACGATAGCTTGCTTACGACTTTTAGACGAAAGGTCTTTACCCTTTACACCAAAGTGTTGGCTTACTGCCGATACTATATCCTCAATAGATATTTCGTGCTTTTCAAGGTTTACAGCACGAGCCACCACACGATGCGTAAGCTTTAAGTCTATCTCGCAATTATCCACCACCGAATATGCCATAATCGAGTTTATGATACCTTCAAGTTCACGCACACTGCTCTCTACGTTCTGAGCTATATACTGCACTACATCGGCTGGAATAACATCTTCTAACCCATCACGACGTATCTTGGTGATGAGTATATCGCGACGTAGCTTAGTGTCTGGCTTTTCCATTTCAACCACCATACCCCATTTAAAACGTGTTAGCATGCGCTCCTCTATGCCTTCGAAGAGTACTGGTGGGCGGTCGCAAGTAATGATTATCTGACGATTATTCTGCTGCAAATGGTTGAATATATGAAAGAATGCCATTTGCGTTTTTGAGGTAGTTATCTCTTGTATATCGTCTATTATCAACACCTCTATCGATTGGTAAAAGTTGATAAAGTCGTTCATTGTGTTGTGACGCACAGAGTCGGTAAACTGCGTTTTAAATACGTGTGCAGACACAAATAACACGCGCTTATTCGGATCCTTTTGCTTTATTTTTACACCAATAGCATTAACTAAATGAGTTTTCCCCACTCCGCTCGGACCATATAAAAAAAACGGATTAAACGCACTTCGACCCGGATTTTCAGCAATGCTTAGCCCCACACTACGCGACAACTTATTGCTTCCACCTTCAACAAAATTGTTGAAAGTATATCGCATATTCAACTGCGAATTAAGCGGTGGCAATGCGTTTCGTTGCGGTTGTTGCGCAAATGAATAACGATTTAATTCCTTTTTACTTTCGTCATTTGATGGTGTTACAAGTATAGGGTCAGGCTGCGAATTTTCAACAGGTTGTTGAGCCACAGCATACTGCAACTTTATATTGCTATTGCCAAAACAATGGTGAACTGCTTGCATAAAGTAACCAACATAATGCTGATCAAAATATTCGGCAAAAAAGCGAGTAGGTACCCCCACCTTAAGCACACCTTCTTGAAAACTCACAAACTGCAAAGGTTCAAACCAAGTGACGTAATGTTCACTTGGTATATGCTGCTTTAATAATTGTAGGCAATTTTGCCATTTAATTTGTTCGTTGAGTTCCATATATTGTGATCACCTTATGCGTTTTTCCAAAAGCGAGTGTGCAAATTTCTGAATTTATTTTGACATATAGAAATGTCAGAACTTATATTTAAGCGTGTATTCTAATTTATTTGTTTAAATCTTCATTGTTTTTTTGTACTATACGCATTTGCATTTAGAACACGATAAAACTGGAAAGCAAACATAAATGCTGCTACAAACAAGCCACCACTAAATGCCAAATATATGCCCATAATGCCCATGTGCAATGCAAATGCCAACAAATATGCCAAGGGTATATTAACCACTACATAGCTAATAAAAGCTATCCACATCATCGAAGAGACACGCGATGTTCCACGCAATGCATTAGCATAGCATATTTGCATAGAGTCGCCCAATTGGTATAAAACAAGTGGCGGAATTAATGTCAATGCCAAGCTAATAACTGCTACATCGTTGGTGAAGCAACGAATAACAAAATCGCCCATAAAGAAGAAGGTGGTAGAAACTATAGCCGCCATAATGAGCAATATAAACATGCCTGCATAACCCGTTTGCTTTACTCCCCCCCAATCGCTTTGTCCTACAAAATGGGCTACTCTAATTGTTATGCCCGAACCAAAGCTGTAATAGAGCAAAAAGCCCAAACCGCTTATTGTAATCATCACTTGATAGGTGGCTAAGTCTGTTGCACTTAACCAACCTGCCATTATACCACTCATTGTAAAAGCACCGCTCTCCATGCCCATTTGAAGCGATATGGGCAACGATTGCACATTTAGATATTTTAGCTTGGCACGCTGAAGTGTAGCCAAAACAAAGCCTTCACGATATACCTTATAACGCTTCTGTATAACAAACCAACTCACAATCATCACTGCCATGAGTATGCGCGCTATCATTGTGCTAAGGCCTGCACCTAACAATCCCAAACGTGGAAATGGACCAACGCCATAGATAAGCAAATAATTGCCTATAATATTCATCAAATTGCCTGTTAATATCACCCACATGCCTACAGATGTATCTGATATTCCATCCGTGAACTGACGAAAGGTATTAAACATAGCCAAGAAGAAAAGCGATATGAGCAACGTGATATAATAGGGTCTTACCAGTGGCATAATCTCGGCTGGCTGCCCCATATAGTCTAAGAAAAAATACAAAATGGTTAGTCCAAGCATGATAAGCATAGCAAAGAGCAAATTACACGCTAATCCATACTTAAGCGTTGCTCCAGCCTGTTTAGCTTCGCCTTTTCCAACCAGCGAACTAACCAAGGGTGTTAAGCCATAACTATAGCCTAACAACATATAAACAACGAAGTTATAAACAGAATTTACAAACGATGCTGCTGCCAACGACTGAGTGTTGAAATGTCCCACCATCATCGTATCTGCAAAACCCATTATAATCACTCCAATCTGCCCAATGGCTATGGGTATGCCTAAGCGGAGTATTGGTTGGTAAAAATGTTTGTATTTATCTTTTCTCACATCTTGCATGATAAAATAACTATGCTTTTGTTTGTTACTACTTTTATTAAGTAGGTGTTCAAAATTAATTTTGAATACCTACTTACAATAACTATGGTTTTATACAACAATAAAGAGCAATAGCCGTTTTCAAGTTAAGTAAAGTGTTGGTAACACGCAATGCTCAACAATGAAAACGACTATTGCTCTTATATGTTTCTTAAACGTTCTTCTTTATTTATCTTTTTTTCCGAATACAGAAAAATGTACATATCGTTTAGGATGAGCCTTTAAGTCAATCATCAACGAGTCTGCATTACGAAGCGTTGAATTCAAATTGTCATACACTCCCCTATCATTAAGGAACAAGCCAAGGGAGTTATCGTTGCTCTTCATCTTTTGGTCAAGTGAACTTGAAATGTTGCCTAAGCTTTCAGACATGCGTTGCGCACTTTCAAGCGTAGCATTCACGCTATTAAGTGTAGACTGCACATCCAGAGCAGCCAAGTTGGCTGTTAAACGCTCAGCATTTATACTCGTTTGCTTAAGGTGTCCCACCATTTGTGGTATATCCTTTTGCATCATTGCATTGAGTTGTACAGAAGTCTGCTTTAGGTTGTCAGTAATGTCCTTAGCATTGTGCAGGGTGGCAGCCAAAGCCGGATCGCCCGTAAGACGATTAATATTGTCCATTATCGAGTCGAGCTTGGGCAACATCTTTTCAATTTCGGGCACCATAGCGCCTACTTTTTCCATAGCTCCCTCATGCATACCTCCTTGTATGGTATCGCCTTGACCAATGTTATTAGCGGGATTAGGACCAAGCACTAAAAGCATTTTCACCCCACCCATAAGTTCTGTTTCAAGTTCTGCACGTGTTTGCTTAGGCACCCTCATCTCGTCGTCAAGTTCAATGCCAACCACAACATATTCACCACGATTATAGTCATAATTTATAGTACGAACGATGCCCACCGGATAGCCATTGGCATACACAGGATTTGACACAGCAAGCCCCGCAACATCCTTAAATTTCACATAGTATGTGTTAGTAGATTTGAACACATTAATGCCCTTAAGGAAATTGAGTCCTACAAAGAGCAGCACTATAGCCACGATTGCAGTAAGTGCAATTTTTGTTTCCTTTTTCATTTTTATTTTCTTTGTTTGAGAAAAGCATTATCACTGTGCTTTTTCCTTGGCACGTGCCTCAGACAAGGCTACAGACTTTCCACCATCATAGGCTACTATGTAAGCACTCTTCAGTTTCTCTTTAACCGTGCGTAGGGCTTTTTGAGCCTCAGCGTAAGAAGTGTAGTTGCCATAGAAATATTTGTACAAACTGCCTTCTTTCGTTCTTTTCACTGTCAATCCCTTAAATTGTGGGTCTGAAGTTTCGATTTGTACTTTGCCTGCCCCCACTTGTATGCGATAAGTGATTGTAGATTTTTTGATAGGTGATTTTTTGCTCTTGATTTCTTCTTTATCCTTTTGCTTTTGCGATGCTTTTACCTCTTTTCGGTCATTGTTTTTAGCTGATTTATTGGTCATATCAGCTGCGCTGTTTTTGTTTTTTTCAGCAACCTTTACCTTGTTATTGCCACTATTTTTTTCAGGTTTATCTTCTTGAGAACGAACCTTTTTAATTTGTTTCTTTTCGTTTATCTCCTTCGCATCAGTCCGTTTCGGCTCCGGCTTCTTTGCAGCAATAGTGTTCGCAGATTTCGGTTTCGCTTGCTCAGACTTTCGCGATACTAATAGCGAAGTTTCTTCTTTTTTATCTTGTACTGCCACCAATCGTGCGGTAGGGATTGCAGCCACTGGCACAACGGCTACTTCTTTACTTGCTGCTTTTACATCGTCTACTTGGTCTGCCACGTATGCACCATTAAAGGTATGCTTTATGTTTTGCGGTATGTCGGTGGCTGTATGGTCGTGTTGTCTACGATATGCTAAGAAGCCATTATATATGCTTTGGCTAAGTTCAGCAATGCCTTGTTGCGAATTTAGATAGGTTTCTTCTTGCGGTGTGGTTATAAAACCTAATTCAGTCAAAACCGAAGGCATGCTGGTGTTGCGCAGTACAAGGAAGCCTGCTTGATGCACTCCTTTATTAGGGCGTCCTACAGAGGCATATTGCTTTTGAATGCACGAGGCAAGGTCTACACTTTGCTTCATAAAGCGGTCTTGCATAAATTCAAATATCACATAGCTCTCTGCTTTATTGGGGTCAAAACCTTGATAAGTTGTTTTGTAGTCGCTCTCCATTGTGATAACAGAGTTTTCACGTTTAGCCACAGCCAAATTAGCACTTGCACGAGCCATACCTAAGGTATATGTTTCGGAACCATACGCTTGTTTGCCATTTGGCAAAGCGTTAGTATGTATTGAAATAAACAAGTCGGCCTTATTTCTGTTAGCTATATCTGCTCTGCCTTGCAAGGGGATAAACACATCTTTCTTTCGCGTATAAATCACCTTTACATCGGGGCAATTATCTTCGACTAAACGACCAAACGCTAAGGCTACATTCAGATTGATGTTCTTCTCTTTTGAAAAACTTCCCACTGCTCCTGCGTCGTGTCCACCATGGCCCGCATCTATTACGAGCGTAAAGTTACGCTTTTCTGTGTTTGAAAAGGCCACGTATGGAATAATTGCGAAAAACAGAACAATATATAAGAATTTCAAAAGAGATGTTTTCATGTTTTCTTAAGTTGTTTGTATACAAAATAGCGCATTCTACATGCAAGCATATTTGCTCGCAAACATTGGCAAACGACCTATTTTTATGCACAAAGGTAATAAACAATCAGTAAACGTTTTGCACCTATTACCAACTTTTACACTTTAATGTTCAAATTGTTACGTTCTGATAGATAAAAATGCTATCTCAGAGGTGCTTTCTGCAGTTATTTACAACTTTTTTTAGTTTCTAATTCGCCATTCTTGCGGATAAAGATTGTTTGCACGTGAACCTAAGTTGTTTAAAAAGCCTAAAGCATGTCCCTTGTAAGTAGCCAACACATAGCCTCTATCAACCTCTGAGGGAAGCACGATAGCTTCGCGCCTGAGGTATGCTAAGGCCTCATCGAGCGTGAGTTCTGCATGCTGAAAAGCGCGTTCGTTGTGCGCCACCGATAGTGCCAAAGCATGTTGTGGCACAATTTTATGTCCCTTTATCTCTGCAATGGCAATGCCCGCAACCAGCGTTTTCATGAGTTGCATAATGCGCTCTACATCGTCAACCCAAGGCTTGGCTACTGCTGTTATTCGGCCTTCGCCATAAGGCAAAAGTTTAAACATATCAGCTTGACTGAGCCAAGTAGCCATTTTAGCAGCATCCTTTATTGTCCCTGATTGTTTAGAAGTAGATGTGCGTTTCTTTGTTTTTTTACTCTTTGCCATAGGCGCACTACTGGTTTTACGCAAAAGTGCAAGAAATAGTCCTTCGCCTTGGGTTTTGTGCGGAAAGAAGTGGTAAACAGGCATTGAACGCATTGTCGTATCGCCCATAATGCCCCAATCATTTTCGGTTTCAATAGGCACGAGCTCTGCCCCGAGCTCTTGGCATATACGTTGCACATTATCTTCATTCTCTTGTCGATTAAACGTGCAAGTGCTATAAACTAAGTACCCTCCCTGACGCAACGAGGGCCATACAGCGTTTATTATCTCCCACTGACGGTCGGCACATTTCTGCACATTGTCTGTGCTCCACTCCTCTATAGCCCCATCGTCTTTGCGAAACATGCCTTCGCCCGAACAAGGCACATCTGCTGCCACCACATCGAAGAAGCTACCCAATGGAGCAAATTCATCGGGGTATGCCGACGTTACCACAACGTTGGGATTTCCCCATTTCGTAAGATTTTCTGCCAACACTTGGGCACGTTGGCGTATAGGTTCGTTTGCCACCAAAAGGCTATCGTTGGGCAACAAACTGCGCCACAAGGTGCTTTTTCCACCAGGTGCAGCACACAAGTCGAGCATGCGTTGTGGCACCATATCGGCTGCAATTTGCTGATAGGCACGTGCTACAAACATTGATGAAGCCTCTTGCACATAGTAGCAACCTGCATGCAACAATGGGTCGTACGTAAATCGTGGTCGTTCGGGCAAATATCGCCCCCACTGGCTGCACCATTTTACGGGTTCAGCTATGTCAAACGGCAATGTATCTTGCGGTTTACTTGGGTTAAGCCGAATGCTCACGGGTGGCATAGTGCTTGTTATGGCATTGCATAGTTGCGAGGCTTCGTCTGCGCCAAGGAGTTGCTCTATTTCGTTTTTAAAAGAAGGTGGAAGAGTTTTCATTAATATCCCAACAATTTGCTATTATTGATATTAGGTGGTTTTATTTTCTAAACCGACACCTTGGCCGAGATGTGTGGCCATGGGTTATAGTCTTGTAGCTCAAAGTCTTCGTAGCGGAAGTCGAAGAGGTTTTTAATATCAGGATTGATAACCATTTTAGGCAATGGACGCGGTGTGCGCGTAAGTTGCAATTTGGCTTGTTCAATGTGGTTAAGATAGATGTGAGTATCGCCCGTAGTGTGCACAAAATCGCCTGCTTTTAGGCCTGTTACTTGCGCCATCATCTGTAAGAGTAAGGCATAACTGGCTATGTTAAAAGGCACTCCCAAAAACGTGTCGGCAGAACGTTGATAGAGTTGCAAAGACAAACGTCCATCCGCCACATAAAACTGAAAGAGTAGGTGACATGGTGGCAAATTCATCTTGCCAAGGTCTGCCACATTCCATGCCGAAACGATGATACGACGCGAATCGGGTTGCTCTTTAATTTGCCTAATAACCTCACTTATTTGGTCGATGTGTCCGCCATTATAATCGGGCCACGAACGCCATTGATAACCATATATGTGACCTAAATCGCCATTTTCGTCTGCCCATTCGTTCCATATACGCACACCATTATCTTGCAAATAGTGCACATTGGTATCGCCTTTTAAAAACCACAACAGTTCGTAAATAATTGATTTAAGATGCAATTTTTTGGTTGTAAGTAGGGGGAAGCCATCTTCAAGGTTAAAGCGCATTTGATGTCCAAAGATGCTCTTCGTTCCTGTGCCCGTGCGGTCTGACTTTGTAACACCGTCGTCGAGAATATGTTGCAAAAGGTCGAGGTATTGTTTCATTCTAACAAATATAATGTAATAAGTGAATAAGGTGGAATATCAAAACACCGTCCACAGTTTATTACCCTCTGGATAGGGAGCATCAATAGCAATTTGCTTATGGCTTACGGGATGTTCAAACTCTATATGTTGAGCATGCAAGCATATTGATCCATCGGGATTTGAACGCGGTGCACCATACTTGAGGTCGCCCTTTATGACGCAATGTATGGCTGCCAGCTGGCAACGAATTTGGTGGTGGCGTCCGGTGTGAAGATGCACTTCGAGCAAATGGTAACGCTCTGATGATGATAGCAAACGATAGTCAAGTGTGGCCTTTTTAGCCCCTGGCACTTCGCGATTGTGTGTGTACGATTTGTTTTGGCGCTCGTTACGTGTTATCCAATGGGTAAGTGTTGCAGTAGGCAGCTCGGGGGCTGCACAAACAATGGCATGATAGGTTTTTCGTATTTTGCCTCCCTGTCTAAACATTTCGTTCAGTCGCGTCAAAGCCTTACTTGTTCTTGCAAACACCACAATGCCGCTTACGGGGCGATCAAGCCTATGCACCACTCCCAAAAACACCTCACCAGGCTTGTTATACTTTGTTTTAATGTATGCCTTTACATCGTCGGCAAGCGTGCGGTCGCCAGTTTTGTCGCCTTGCACTATTTCGCCTGGTTGCTTATTAACAATAATAATGTGGTTATCTTCGTAAAGTATTGTCATGGTGATGAAGGATAAATATATAAGGGTTAAGTGATGCGCAAAAGCATTTGCATGTACTCACTTAACCCTTACTATTCTGTGGTTTTAAATAGCAATCAGATAGTCCGAAGCCTAATGTTTGCTTATGCTTCAGACATCTTGACAGACAAAGCTATTACATGTTCATACCACCATCAACCTGGATAACTTGTCCGCTAACATAGCTTGACATATCTGAGGCAAGGAAGGTTGCCACATCAGCAATATCCTCGGGCTTACCACCACGACGAAGGGGGATAGCCTTCATCCATTCTTTGCGAACTTCTTCGCTAAGTTGTGCAGTCATAGCAGTTTCAATAAAACCTGGAGCGATAGCATTGGCACGAATACCACGGCTACCCATCTCTTGTGCAACACTCTTAGCCAAAGCTATAAGTCCAGCCTTAGAAGCTGCATAGTTGCTCTGGCCTGCATTGCCGTGAACGCCTACAACAGATGCCATGTTGATGATAGAGCCCTTGCGCTGACGCATCATGATGGGGGTGCAAGCATGGATAAAGTTGAATGCCGACTTCAAGTTTACAGCTATTACGGCATCCCATTGTTGTTCGGTCATGCGGAGCATAAGACCATCCTTGGTGATACCTGCATTGTTTACCAATATATCGATAGAGCCAAAGTCTTCGTGGATTTTCTTAACCACTTCGGCAGTATCTTCAAAGCTTGCAGCGTTTGATGCATACGCTTCGCACTTTACGCCGAGCGCAGCAATTTCGTTGCGAGTAGCCTCGCCGTTTTCGTCGATTTTCAAGTCAGTAAACGCAATGTTTGCGCCCTCGGCAGCAAACTTCAAAGCGATAGCCTTACCAATGCCACGTGCAGCACCAGTAATCAAGGCTGTTTTTCCTGTTAAAAGTCCCATTATAATTGAGTTATAAAAATTTTGTTTTCTTGTTTATATTTAGAATGCTTCAACACGTCCATTTCAGTTTAGAACTTGTGGCATATTAAGCACCCGTTGTAAGAGGCTTTTCACCACGGGGTAGGTTTCTTCTTCGGTCAATCCTTCGCCCAAGCGGTCGTAAATATAGGGCACTTCAAGTCCCTTTAGCGAATAGTGTATAATGTCTGCCATGAGGTCTACATTTTCAATGCGGAAGCGCTTGAGCTCTACCCCCTCTTGCAACACTTGCACAAGGATACGGTGTTCCTCAATGTCGAATTGTTTGCGCACCTTTTCAACCATCCAAATATTCCTAAAGAACTCTGCTCTTAACGAGCCATTGCGTGCCACGGTATCGCGTATGATGCTTAGGTGAGCATACACCATATAAAATATTTTCTCTTCAGGTTCAACCGTCATTGATGCCACTTCGTCCATTTTTTCAGACAAGCGGTCGAGTTCCTCCTCTATTACAGCGTAATAGATTTCCTCCTTATTTCGAAAATAAGTGTATAAAGTGCGTCGCCCTTTACCCGAAGCTGCAGCAATATCGTTCATTGTTGTAGCCTCCAAACCTTTATGAGCAAATAAGTCGCGTGCAACCTCTATTAGTTTTTGGCGCGTTTTGGTGATGGACATAGTTTTTAATTTACACAATTCTGCTTTCAGTGTGCAAAGATAGTGCAAGGTGAGAGAA
>DJEH01000044.1:0-4188 GCA_002431845.1 Prevotellaceae bacterium UBA5903
CAGAAGCATAGGCTGAAAAGGGAGCGTAGCGGGCTACGTGACCGATGAAGCCTGTGGTTCTGGCGGAAACAATGTGCTAAGGCATATCAATTAATGTAGGACATAATCATATAAATTAATTTTGAATACCTACTTATACTCAAAAAGGGTTGATTTTTATCCACCAAAAAAAAGAGTTCACCTCTTGCCACTCTTGGCAAGGGTGAACTTTTTTTTGTGTGAAATGAAATCGTATTGAATAGTTTAGTTTTTGCGTAAGTTAAACCTATTTTATACCTTTTCGAGGGCTTGTGACAGGTCTGCTATGATATCGTCAATATGTTCAATACCAATGCTTAAGCGCACAGTCGATGGAGTGATGTGCTGTTGTGCAAGCTCCTCGGGCGACATTTGCGAGTGAGTAGTGGTGTAAGGATGAATTACAAGGCTCTTTACATCAGCCACGTTAGCAAGCAATGAGAATATCTTTAGGTTGTCAATAAAGCGCCAAGCTTCGTCTTTTCCACCCTTTATTTCAAAAGTAAAGATGCTACCGCCACCATTGGGGAAGTACTTTTGGTAGAGTGCATGGTCGGGGTGTGTGGGCAATGAAGGGTGATTTACCTTTGCAACCTTGGGGTGGTTGGCCAAGAAGTTTACCACTTTCAGCGCATTTTCAACGTGGCGTTCTACACGCAATGAAAGCGTTTCGAGGCCTTGCAGAAGAATAAAAGCATTGAACGGCGAGATGGTAGCACCCGTGTCGCGAAGCACAACGGCGCGAATGCGGGTTACGAATGCAGCCTTACCTGCTACGTCGGCAAACACTGCTCCGTGGTATGAGGGGTCGGGCTTAGCCAATGTAGGATACTTGTCGGCATTGGCCTTCCAATCGAATGTACCACCATCAACAATCACACCGCCAAGGCTCGAACCATGACCACCAATAAACTTAGTGGCTGAGTGTACAACGATGTCGGCACCATGCTCAATGGGGCGGATAAGGAATGGGGTGCCAAAGGTATTATCTACGATAAAGGGGATGTTATGGCGATGTGCCACTTCTGCCACAGCTTCGAGATTGGTTACATCAGAGTTGGGATTGCCAAAGGTTTCGGCATACACCACCTTGGTGTTGGGCTGAATGGCTGCTTCGAGTGCCTCAACATCGTTCACGTTTACAATGGTGTTGGTAATACCTTGTGTGGCAAGCGTATGGGTAATTAAGTTGAACGAACCACCATACAAGTTGTCTGCTGCCACAATATGGTCGCCACAACCCACGATGTTTTGCAAGGCATAAGTTACGGCTGCTGCACCACTTGCCACAGCCAAGCCTGCCACACCGCCTTCAAGGGCTGCCACGCGGTCCTCAAACACAGCCTGTGTTGAGTTAGTCAAACGGCCGTATATGTTGCCTGCATCGCGCAAGCCGAAGCGGTCGGCTGCATGTTGCGAATTGCGAAATACGTATGAAGTGGTTTGGTAGATAGGCACCGCACGCGCATCGGTTGCGGGGTCGGGTTGCTCTTGTCCTACGTGTACCTGGAGTGTCTCAAAATGGTATTTATTATTGTCTGCCATAGTCTTTATTATTTTTATTGTTTTGTTATTTGATTTCAGTTGCAAAGTTACGATTTATGGAATATTTCACCAAGCATTTTTATAAAGTAAGAAAATATTCCTATTTTTGCATATTGTAAAAGAAAATACACGCAGTATGGACAACAAAAACACGCCTGCAGTAGAAAATTATTCTATCGATGCCACCGACATTAAAATTCTTCAAGAGCTTCAGCACAACGCTCGGCTCACCACCAAGGAGTTGGCAGCAAGGGTAAACCTCAGCACAACGCCCGTGTTTGAACGCGTCAAGAGGCTTGAACGTGAGGGCATTATACGCCAATACATAGCTGTGCTCAATGCCGAAAAACTCAATCAAGGCTTTGTGGTGTTCTGCTCTATCAAGATGAGCAAACTGGGTCGCGACATAGCCAACGAGGTGGCTCGCACCATTGCATCAATCCCCGAAGTGACCGAATGCTACAACATTTCGGGCCATAACGACTATCTGCTAAAAATACATGCTCCCAACATGAAATATTACCAAGAGTTTGTGCTCAATGTGCTTGGCACCATTCCCCACCTTGGTTCGCTTGAGAGTTCGTTTGTGATGGACGAGATTAAACACGACTACGGAATTAGTTTGTAAGTAAGCAAAAATAGCCTATAATGCATTGAGCATACGCAATATATTAAATATAAGTAGTACTTTTGTCTGCACAATAAAAAAACGAGTGAGCATACAATACTATATATAACTGAAGTTTCGGATTTAGCAAGGGCGGGCTGAAAGCCCAATGGAACACATAGCCCAGGGCAAGCGAAGCGACACCCTGGGTGATTCCACAACAAATAATATTGATGCGCCCTGAAAGGGCAAAAGCATTAAGACATGGCACAATCATTGAGCAAAATATACATACATCTGATATTCCACATTAAGACAACAAGTCCAGCCATCAGACAAGAGGACATTGAGCGTGTACATTGCTATATCGGCCAGTTAGTAAACACTACTGGCTGCAAGGTCGTAAGGGTTGGTGGTGTTAACGACCATGTGCATATATTGTTCCTCCTCTCACGTGACGTAGCCATCTCGCACGTAGTTGAAGAGATAAAACGCAATAGCAGCCGATGGATAAAAACGCTTGCCACACATTACAGAGCGTTCGCATGGCAAAATGGTTATGGTGTATTTTCTGTCAGCTAGTCGATTGTCGATAAAACGTTAGATTATATAAGTAATCAAGAAATGCATCACAAACGATTCTCGTTTCAAGACGAGTACAGACAATTCTTGTTATCATACGGCGTAGAATACCACGAAGCGTATGTGTTTAAGGATTAAGGCTTTTGCCCTTACAGGGCGCGGAGACTCTACTATGCGGAAACCCCAGGGTGTCGCTTCGCTTGCCCTGGGCTATGTGTACCATTGGGCTTTCAGCCCGTCCTTGCTAAACCCGAAACTTCAGTATATAATAAGTGTATGCTCGCAAAAACACATTGCATAATGAAAAAGAAAACCCTTTTTGTGCCAGCAGCCCTATGCTTGGCATTTGCCCTACCTATACAAGGACACAAAACTAGCCACATCGTTAGCCCCGATGCCCCCGACACCTTGGCTACCGACACCCTATTGGCTGATAGCATTGCCGACAATTATACCGAAGATGACGATTGGGCTACTGGCGATGACGACGACGCTGCTACCGACACCCTGGCGGCTGATTCGGCAGAGGATGCAAGCGAATTTTGCACCTTCGACGACAACTTGCTGCCCAACTTCGACACCGAAAATGCCGACTATAGCCAGCAAAACAAAAAAGACCCCAACGCCACTGTTACGTTCTCTGCCACACTCTTCACCCCAAGCAAAGAGAAGTATGGCGAGCTAAAAGTAAATGGTGGCTACAACCTCATGGCAAGCCACATACTTGCTGCCACACTCGACTCGGCTGCCGCTGCCAAATGGAAGGTTGAGCCGCTCGACAAAATGTTTGAAAACAAATGGAAAGCAGTTAAGGCGCAGTATAATGCCGACATGGCAGAGATGGCAAAGTGTGCCGAAGGGGGCGAAATGCCCTCTGTGAGCTACTCATTCCACACCACCATCACCCCCGCATGGCAGTGGGCCGACAAGCACTTAACCACTTACGGCATTGAAGACGAAACCTATTTGGGCGGTGCCCACGGCATGCTCTACCAATATTGCCTTACGCTCAACGAACAAACTGATAGCCTATTAGGACTTACCGACATCTTTAAAGAAGAGGCTCTGCCCGAGGTGTTTAAATTGGTGGGCGAAAAGCTCAAAACAGGTCCTCAAGCCGCCAACGACGAAGACACTTGGCCCTCGGTGGCTGAGGTTGTGCCCGCTCCCAGTGCTAACGACTACTCGGTTCTTTCAAAGCAAATGCAGCTGTACAAGGGCAAGTGGTATCCGCGTCCTGCACTAACCGAGTGTGGTGTGGTGTTTACCTATCCTCCCTACATTAAAAACTGCTATGCCGCTGGCACTATCAACATCTTGCTCAACTATAGCGAGGTTAAAGATTGGCTTAAATAATTCTTCGCCTCGCATTGTTCTGCAACGAGCAAACGTTGCTACTGGTGCAACTATGCGTATTTAGTTGGCGTATCACGGCC
>DJEH01000044.1:4273-10778 GCA_002431845.1 Prevotellaceae bacterium UBA5903
CGTGATACGAGCGTATCACGGGCATGATACGCCAACTGCATTTGTATGCTTGGGCAGAACAATGCGTTTATAGCTTTGCTAAAATACTGATTATCAGCTACAAACAATCAGCTAAAGGCAATTCATAAACGTTGCCTTCGCTCCTCATATTCATAATCCATAGCTCTCATAGCTTATGAAACACACCATTGCCACCATGATATTTGCTACTGCAACATCGCTTGGCGCACAAGCGCAAAGCACCGACACATTTAAATATACCGATGAGCAATTTGCCGACATACAAATGCTTCGCTACAAGGTTGAAGGCTTTGATAAACTCACGTTAAAGCAAAAAACCTTTGTTTACTATCTGCAAGAGGCTGCACTCGAAGGGCGCGACATCCTTTTCGATCAAAACGGGCGCTACAACCTGCGCATACGTCGCATGCTCGAGGCGGTTTACACCCACTATGCTGGCAATAAGCAGGGCAGTTTTTACAAAGGTCTGTCCACTTACTTAAAGCGCGTGTGGTTTTCGTCGGGCATTCACCACCACTATGGTTGCGAAAAGTTTCAGCCCACATTTAGTGCCGACGAGTTTAGAGCTGCACTCAAAGCGGTGCCGCAAAGCGAGCTACCATTGGCACAAGGACAGAGTGTAGACCAACTGTGCAACGAGGTGTTCCCCGTTATATTCGACCCCACGGTGATGCCTATGCGCGTAAACCAAGCCGATGGTGCCGACCTCATTAAAACCTCGGCTTGCAACTACTATGCTCCGGGCATTACACAGGCCGAGGCCGAGGAGTTTTATGCGCAACGCAAGCCCGCTGCCGACCCCGAACCCGTGATGATGGGCATGAACAGCCGTCTTGAACGCAACGAATATGGACGCCTCACGGAGCGTGTGTGGCGCGTGGGGGGCATGTACTCGCCCGCTATTGAGCGCATTGTTAGCTACTTGCTCAAGGCACGCCCTTATGCCGACACCGAGGCGCAGCAAAAGGTTATTGACCTGCTTGTTGAGGTGTATCGCACGGGCGACCTTCGCACCTTCGACGACTATTCTATACATTGGCTCAAAGACACGGCGAGCCTTGTAGACTTTACCAACTACTTTACCGAATCGTATGGCGACCCCTTGGGCATGAAGGCTTCGTGGGAGGCTATCGTAAACTTTAAGGACCTTGCTGCCACCGAACGCACCGAAAAACTCTCGGCCAATGCGCAATGGTTTGAAGACCACTCGCCCGTGGCTCCCGAGTTTAAGAAGGAAAAGGTTAAAGGCATATCGGCCAAGGTTATTACCGCTGCCATTCTTGGTGGCGACCTCTACCCCTCTACCGCCATCGGCATTAATCTGCCCAACTCCGACTGGGTTCGACGCGAATACGGCTCTAAGAGCGTTACGATAGGCAACCTTACCGATGCTTACAACAAGGCATCGCATGGCAGCGGCATGGACAAGGAGTTTGTGATAGACGATGCCACCCGCCAACTCATTGCGCAGTATGGCGATGCTTGCGACGACCTACACACCGACCTTCACGAATGCTTGGGACATGGTAGCGGCAAACTCTTGCCCACCACCGACCCCGACTCGCTCAAAGCCTACGGCTCTACCATCGAAGAGGCTCGCGCCGACCTGTTTGGACTTTATTACATTGCCGACCAAAAACTCGTAGACTTGGGACTTACGCCCAACCTCGAAGCATACAAAAGTCAGTACTACACCTACATGATGAACGGACTGATGACGCAACTTGTACGCATCAAACCGGGCAACAACATTGAGGAAGCTCACATGCGCAACCGCGCACTCATTGCTCGCTGGGCATACGAGAAGGGCAAAGAGCAAAAGGTGGTTGAACTTGTTAAACAACACGGAAAGACCTACGTACGCATCAACGACTATGCTGCCCTACGAGGGCTCTTTGGCAAACTGCTGGCTGAAATTCAGCGCATCAAGAGCGAGGGCGACTACGAGGGTGCACGCCTATTGGTTGAGGGCTACGGTGTGAAAATCGACCCCAAACTACACAAGGAGGTGCTCGACCGCTATGCCAAACTTCATCTGTCGCCTTACAAGGGATTTATCAACCCCGTTTACCATGCAGAGCGCAATGCAGAGGGCAACATTACTAACGTTACCATCGACTATACCGAACCCTACGACCAACAAATGCTTCGCTATAGTCGCGACTATGCAACGCTTCCCTACATCAACGAATAAATTTTTAAACAAACATCTAACATACGAACAATGAAACATCCACTTCTCGGAGCCACCTTGCTTATGGCACTTTTAGGCACAGGTTCTGCTTCTGCACAAATCAAACTTGTCAATCCGGTACCCCAAAAGGTTAGCACCACTGGCGAGCTAAAGGCTGCTCCTGCATCGTGGCGCCTCGTAAGCGACAAAAATCGCTCATCAAGCATTGCTGCCAAAGCACTCTGTGCTTATAGCGCAGTAAAGCAATTGCCTAATGCTAAATACGCTGTTACCATCGGCATAAAGGGCGACAAGGCTATAAAGAAAGTTGAAAAACTCATCCCCAACAACCCCGAGGGCTACTACCTCAACATTACCGAAAAGGGAGCTACCATTGCTGCCAACACCAACGAGGGACTGTTCTATGGTGTGCAAACACTCCTTGCTTCGGTAGCTGAGGGTAAACTTGAATGCTGCACCATTACCGACTGGCCCGACGTTGATTTTCGTGGCACAGTTGAGGGCTTTTACGGCACTCCGTGGAGCCACAAGGCACGTTTGAGCCAAATTGAATTTTATGGTCGCAACAAAATGAACGTATATATCTACGGACCTAAAGACGACCCCTACCACCGCGACCACTGGCGCACACCCTACCCTGCTGAAGAGGCTAAACGCATTCAGGAACTCAACGAGTGTGCTAAACAAAATGGTGTGAACTTCTGTTGGGCTATACATCCGGGCATCGACATTAAATGGACCGATGAGGACCGCGACGCTTTGATTAACAAGTTTCAAAAGATGTACGACCTTGGCATACGCTCGTTTGCCGTGTTCTTCGACGACATTTGGGGCGAAGGTACTCGCGCCGACAAACAGGCTGCACTGCTCAACTATATCGACGACAACTTTGTTAAAACACACAAAGGCGTACAACCTCTCGTAATGTGCCCCACCGAGTATAACCGTGCATGGGCAAACGACCAAAAGGGCTACTTGCGCACATTGGGCTCTAAGATGAACAAGAGCATCCACATCATGTGGACAGGCAACTCCGTGGTTCATTGCATCGACAAGGAGAGCATGGAGTGGATAAACCAACGCATCGACCGCAAGGCTTACATCTGGTGGAACTTCCCCGTGTCCGACTTTGTTCGCGACCACATTTTGCTCGGTCCTGCCTACGGCAATGGTCTTGACATTGCAGGCGATATGTCGGGCTTTGTGTCAAACCCCATGGAGCATGCCGAAGCCTCTAAAATCTCGCTCTACGGCATTGCCGACTACACATGGAACATGAAGGCATACGACTATAAAACCGATTGGGAAAAGGGATTGAAAGCCGTTCTACCCAACAACTATACTGCTCTGCGCACCTTTGCTCTTTATAACAAAGACCTCGGACCTAACGGACACGGTTTCCGCCGCGAAGAGGGCGACGAGCTGAAAGACATTGCAGCCTCAGCCCTCAAAGGCAATGCACAAGGCATTGCACAAATCCTTAGCAAATGCTACGAACTTAAGATGGCTGCCGACGTGTTGCTTGCCGACAAGTCTAACCCCGAACTCATCCGCGAGTTGCGCCCATGGCTGCTTCAGGCTAAAAACGTGGCAGACTATGGTACGGCTGTTTGCACCATGACTATGTTCCAACAACAAGGACTAAACATCAGTCAAGGCCTTGTAAACTTTAACAACCTTTACCAGCAAGCTCGCTCTATACAAGAGCAGATGTATGCGCTCGAAAACTCTGACGTGCGCCATGCATTGCAACCTGGCATAAAGGTGGCTACCAAGGTGATGTTGCCAACACTCAACCAGATCTTTACGCAAACAGTTGATGCTTATAACAAAGCCAACGGCACAAACCTTGTAAACTCAGCCGAATACAACCCCTACAAAATTGAGAGCACTGTGCCGCAACTCGCTCTGTTGCCCATCACCGTGCGCGGCAACGACGTGAGTGTTGCGTCTTCGCTCGAGGTTATCAAATGGGACAAGGATGCATCGTTTACCATTGAGAGCGACAAAACCATCACCTTTGCTGGCATGGAGTTCAACTTTGGCATAACCGATGTAGCCAAGAACTTTAAACTCGAACTCTTGCAGCCTAACGGCACCTGGAAACAAGTGAGTCTGCTCCACTACAAGGCCGACGACCCCATTATCCACACTGGCAACGAACTCGGCGGTATGCAAGCCTCTAAGCTTCGCATCACCAACATTAGCGGTAAAGAACAACAGGTTTATTTCAAAAACTTTAAGTTTATCAAGCGATAAGCTTTCCCCCCGCTTTTAAGTAGGCGCTCAAAACTAATTGATATGAGTTTTAAAGACCTACTTACACCATCACAAGGCAAAGCCATGCCCCAAAAGCATGGCTTTGCCTTTTCTGTTTTTATACGCTACCCCCCAAAAGCCTCCTGTATTTTGGCTTTTGCAATACGCCATAAATCATATAGGATTTTGGGATTAGCGTATTATTTTAACCTTTATACAGGTTCCTTTCATTCTCATTTCTTTTGCAATTCATGCAACTTATTTTGTCAAATTTACCCCCCCCGATCAACTTATGTGCATTACAGCTAAAGTGGGGTTGTAGAGCGTTTTATTATTCACTACCTTAGCGCTTATTAACACTTTTTATAACACATTTTTTTACAACTATGAAACGCTTTATCTTTTTGTTCGTAGCATTGCTATGCTGCGTTTCGGCAACGGCTCAAGTAGTCTTCGTTGCCACCCTTCAACACGAAGGAACTACTACTCAGTACTATGGTCAAGATGCTCTCAACTCTGCTTACAACGCTGCAGTAGATGGGGATGTCATAACGCTCTCCGACGGATCGTTTACGTGGAGTGCAGGTAATTTCAACAAAAGCATTACACTGAGAGGGGCTGGAATTAATGGGAAAAATAGAACTATTGTATCAGGTTCTGATTTTAATGTGGCAACAAGAAATAAAGATTTAACAACACATATTGAGGGAATACGTTTTCAGACAACAATTTATATATACAATGAGGATGCACAATACGAAAAAGGGAAAATAGAGTTTGTGAAATGCGTGTGTCAGAGTGTGTATACGAGTTACTCTGGAACGCCAAATACAGATAGCCCTAAGGTGAATTTCTATAACTGCATATTGGGGGATATGAATTTTACACAAAAGCAATGTTACCCCAAATACAATGTTGTGAATTGTTATATTATAAATTTATATGGAGGGTCTAATAAAAGTGCAAGCGTTGGCAACAATACCAGTGTCTTTGATCATTGCGTGATTGAAATAAAAAATACGTTTTATGCGCCTTACAAGTATTATTATCTCAACTTTTTAAATTCTATATTTGTGTGGAGTTGGGGCAATCATTCAGGTGGTGATACAAACTATATTCTTCCTAACACAGCAACAGCCACAAACTGCCTTTCTGTAAAGAAAAGCACTTTGTTTAATAGTCTTATTGTAAACAAAGGCAACATGACTGCTGGCACTTGTGCAGAAGTTTTTAAAACATTCAAAGGTGGTGGCTATAATGACATCGAAACCTTTGAACTCACTGACGAAGCTAAAGCAGCATACATAGGAGCAGATGGCACTGAAGTAGGTATGCAAGGTGGAATGATGCCTTTCAACACCACAGTGCAATATCCAATAATTACCACTTTCAATGCAGATGTTCGTACCGACAAAGAGGGAAAACTAAACGTTGAGATAGCTGTAGACGGAAAATAATAACGAAACATACAACAATGACCATGAAACGTACAAGTAGTATATGGCTTGCACTCCTGCTTACGGGCAATGGTATGGTTTCGTTGGCACAAAGTAGCTTGCTACCTGATTATAAGGTGGCAAGCTACCTATATTGGTTTGATACGGATAACAATGTAATAGATGGTGGCAACTATAAAGACGGCAAAATAACGTTCAATCTTTCATCGCTTGACGAGGGTTTCCACACGCTACATATTCAAGTGCTTACAGACAAAGGCGTACTATCACCTACAAGTTCTGTAAACTTTTTCCGTTTACAAACCAACAACGTCAGCCAAAAGGATTACGCTGTCAAAAGCGTTCAATATTGGTTTGACGACCAAACCACTCAACCTAAGCAGTCAGCCTACACTAGCGGCGCAACCACGCTCGATCTCTCATCGCTCGACGAGGGGTTCCACGTGCTTCACTACCAAGTAATCACCGACAAGGGCGAGCTTTCCCCTGTAGCCTCTGCTGCATTTTTCCGCTTGACAGGAAAAGACATTAACAATAACGCTGTAAAAAGTGTTCAATATTGGTTTGACGACCA
>DJEH01000116.1 GCA_002431845.1 Prevotellaceae bacterium UBA5903
GATATTGGTTGTACATATTGTATATTGCAGCTTTTGCTTGCGTCAATTAGATGTATAAAGTTTTTTTTAGTAGTTTTGCAACATGATAAAATGTATTATCAATACTAAGGAAAAGTAGATTGGCTGCATATGGATGTTTACTATAAAAATTGCTCTTTAAGTAGGTATTAAAAAATAGTAAATATAATCGTTTTGTTCTATATTAATTGGTATGCCCAAGCACGTTGTTGCCACTATAACCACAGGCTTTATTGATTACGTAGCTCACTACGATCTTTTTTCTGCCTAAGCTTCTGATAGAGATAATGCACAATTCATATCAATATTCATATCAATAAAATTAGAACGCCTACTTATAGTTTTTATCTTATTTGAGTGTTTTTATGCAGTAGAACCATTAATTGTAACTTTTACTCTCGTTTATTGTAAAATAGCGTTGTTAGATGGTGTAGTATTGTTTGCTTGTCTTAGTTTATCAATTTCGGTGAGTAGGTTGATTTTCTCCTTGCTTAGTTTACCTTCTTTGATTGTTTTTTGATTGTATTTCCACCAGTTGAGTAATCCTCTGTTTTCTACTTTGTTCTTGTTGGGTAGATGCTTGTTCTTTTCAACATAATTTTTTAGTTGCATATACTTTGTGTACCAAATATGTTCCCTTTTATTCATAAAATGGTTATGTTTTATTGAGTGCTTGCAATAATTAAACTGAATAAGTGATACGAATATAGATGCTCAATATGAATTCTCAAAATGCAATTTAGGTAAATATATAAGTTTGACAAATATAGGTTTGAAAAAATATAGGTTTGAAAAAATATAAGTTGTACAAAGATAAGTTTGATAAATAGAAGTAAAGAGGCAACAAGCAAGTGCAATAAATTTAAGTGAGGCAAATCTTAAGTAAGGTAAAGATAAGGAAAAGACATAAACATACAGAGCAAATGAAGAAAGAGGTTTTAAGATCACTATTAGGCTGTGGGGTCTTTGAACAATTCTTTGCTTTGTTTGTTTATGTCTTTGCTTTGTTTGTTTTATGCCTTGCTTTGTTTGCTTACATCTTTGTGTTGAATATACATACTTAGTATTTTAATTTAGAGTAAGCAAATTCTCCAAGTTTCCAAGCATATCTTAAGCAAAATAGAAATTGGTTGTAATATACATTGTGACGTTTAAGTGAGCGTGCGATTTCTTTTTGAACTTTGCTACGATTGTTCAGATTGCGTGTTGAAGCTCCGCCTTGTCGCATGGTTACAAAGTCTTTGTTGATATATTGTGTTTTGATACGATGAATATATATCAAGCGTAGCAACATATCAAAGTCGCTTGAAATTTTGTAGTCAAGATTGTAGTAGCCATATTTTTCAAACACCTCTTTGCGTGCGTAGAAAGTGGGGTGGGCAGGTATGAATCCAAGGTGCATTGTCCATGGTCGGAAATAACGTGACGAGTAGTAGCGTACGCATTTGTCTATTTTATCGTCGTTTACATAGTGAATGTCTGCGTAGATAGCATCCATTGTGCCTTGTTTCATTGTGTTAGCAATAGTTTCTACGACGTCGTTAGATGAGTAAAAGTCATCAGAATTGAGAATGCCAACAACTTCGCCCTGTGCCATGTGTATTCCTTTGTTCATAGCATCGTATATACCATTGTCTTTTTCGCTAACCCATACCATTCTCCCATTAAATTTAGGAGTATATTGTTTTATTAGGTCTACTGTTCCGTCTGTTGAACCACCATCAATAACGATATATTCGATGTCATTATAGTTTTGTTTCAATACGCTCTCAAAAGTATCACGTATAGTAGAGGCACTATTATATGCTGCTGTAATAATTGATATTTTCACTATCGTAGGCTGTTTTTATTTTGTTCTGTGTTATTATAAAATATGTATTATATATTTATAAAAGCAAAGTTACTATGTTTAATTGATTTTACCTATTTTATGTCTTGAAACTTGCCATTAAACACTAAATAATGTAGAAAATGTAATTTTTTTATGTTTTTTTCTTGCAAATGCTTGGTAGTTAAAAAAATAGTTTCTATCTTTGCATCGCTTTACAAGAAAAGGCAACACGATGGTGCTTATAGTTCAGTTGGTTAGAGCGTCAGATTGTGGTTCTGAATGTCGTGGGTTCGAATCCCACTAAGCACCCAACTTAATCAAAGAGGTTTATCTTATTGAGGTAAGCCTCTTTTTGTTTTGTATGTGCAATGCTTGAAAAGCGTTGCTATGGTGTATAAATCGTTGAATAATCATGTACTTACTGAAAAAATAAGATATGCCTGTCTATTAGTTACATTTTTTCTTTATCTTTGCATGTCATAATTTAAGTGTAAAATAATAATAAAAATAATAATAACTAACAACTTTACATGGCAGCGTTACAAACTATCAGAAGCAAAGGTGCACTTTTAGTAGGTGTATTGGGCTTGGCCCTTTTTGCTTTCATTGCCGAAGAGTTCTTTCGTTCATTAGAGACAACCTCAAACATGGACAAGAGCATAGTAGGAAAAGTGTATGGCGAGAAGCTCTCCATCCAAGACTTCCAAAACATGGTTGATGAGCAGAGCGAAATAGCCAAATTGCAGATGCAAATGCAAGGTCAAGATGCTAACCTAACAGATGAACAAACTGAGCAAATACGCGAACAAGTTTGGCAACAGTATGTTCAAAAAGCTATGGTTCAGCATGAATGTGACAAACTTGGTCTTTATGTTACCGATGGTGAGGTGCAAGAAGCACTTCGTCAAGGAACCGCACAAAGTTTGCAAATAGTTGCAGGCATCTTCCGCAATCAACAAACAGGTACATTCGACTTGGCTCAGTTGCAAGACTTTTTGAAGAACTACAACAAAACCATCTCGCAAGCTCAACAAGCGCAGAATAGTGAGGCTGTAGAGCAAATTCAGATGATCAAGAAGCTTTGGGATTACTCAGAAAAGCAATTGCGTGATGAGTTGCTCTCTAACAAGTACAATATGCTCTTTGCAATGGGCTTTGTTTCAAACCCTATTGCAGCAAAAGAAAACTTTGACGAGCGCACTATTATCAAGAATGCAGAGATTGCCGCCCTTCCTTACTCAGCAATTGATGACAAGGACATTAAGATAACAGACGATGAGCTTAAAGCAGCATACAACGACTTTAAGGAAAACTTCTATTCGCCTGTTGAAACTCGCGACATCAAACTTATTGATGTAAACGTTGTAGCAAGTGCTTCAGATCGTGCCGCTTTGATGTCAAAAGTACAAGGTTTTCAACAGCAGTTGCAGAGCGGTGCTGATGTAGCCAATGTGGTACGCACTTCAAACTCAACAGTGCAATACTCTAACGTTGCATTGAGCAAGAAAGCCTTCCAAAGCGTTCCCGATGTAGCTTCAGCTCTCGACTCTATGAGTGTGGGTAGCGTAAAGGCTGCATACTATAATGCGCAAGATAACACAATCAACACAATCAAGTTGATTGCAAAAGAAGAGGCTCCCGACTCAATTCTTTATCGTCAGATTGCAGCTACAGCTGCTGATGCCGATGCACGTAAGGCGCAAGCCGACTCTATCCTAACTGCTTTAAACAATGGTGCTTCGTTTGCCGACTTAGCAAAGAAGTATGGCCAGCGTTCAGACTCAGTATGGATTTCTTCAGCACAATATGAAAGCTTTGGCATACCTGAGGAAAATGCTTCATACATCAACCAACTTTATAAGATTGGTGCCAACACAGCGCAAGTTATCTCTAACGACCAAGGCGCAGCTGTTGTACAGGTGCTCGATCGCAAGCATATGGAGACCAAGTATAATGTTGCTGTAGTGAAGTGTCCACTCACTTTCTCAAAGAAGACATACGAAGACGAACTCAGCCGTTTTAATCGTTTCCTTTCGCAGAACAACAACCTGACATCGCTCGAAAAGAATGCAGCTAAAAATGGTTATGTTGTTACCGACCTCCCTGGATACACTCCTATGCAAAACCTTATAGCTTCGCGCATTGGCGGTAGTGGTGCAAAGGACTGCGCACGTTGGATATTCGATGATGCAGAGGCAGGCGAGATTTCAAAGCTCTACGAATGTGGTCGTAATGGTGACCACCTGCTCGTAGTAGGCGTTACTGCAACCAACGATAAGGGTTACTTGCCTTGGGACAACAAGCAAGTTAAAGACTTCCTTACAGTAGTTGTAAAGCAACAAAAGAAGGCTGAAAAGGCACTTTCTATGGCCAAGAGTGTTAAGTCAGTAGCTGATATGCAAAAGCTTAAGGGTGCAGTTGTAGCATCGCTCACAAACCAAGCTATGGCAGGCTATCCTATGGTGAATGGTGTAAACGTTCCAGAGCCTAAACTTGCTGGTGTAATTGCTAAGACAGCCGTAAACAAGACCTCTGGTGTTGTAGCTGGTGCTGGTGCAGCATACATCTTGAAGGTGACTTCGCAAAGCAAGATGAACGATAAATACAATGCACAAGCAGAGATGGCACAAGTAGCACAGTCTAATGGTCAGCGTGCTTATCAATCGGTATTCAACTACTTAATGATGCACAAGGCTAAGATGACAGACCGTCGCTACGAATTCTAATCAACCGACGTTAAAGATTAGAAAACAAATATAGTCTGCAAAACTCCAAGGACATTGTCCAATAGAGTTTTGCAGACTTTTTTTGTAAATTTGCATTGCAGTAAATATTGAGTTTGTTGATGTAAGTTGGTATTCAAAATTAATATGTACAATCATGTTCTGCATTAATTGATATGCTTTGGTGCATTGTCTCCGCCATAAGTACAAGTTTCATCAGTCACGTGGTTTGCTCACGCTCCCTCTTCAGCCTATGCTTCTGATAAAGACAATGCATAAATTCATATCAATCAATTTTAGTCCCTACTTACCCAATATATAATTAAAGCAGAATGAAAAAGATAATAGCCTCTCAGCCAAACTTTAGCAAAACCTATTCACAAATGCGCATTACGCTCAAAGACCTATACTTTCATGCCTATCATGGAGTGTTGAAACAAGAGAACGAAGTAGGAGGAGACTATAAAGTCACACTCATGCTTAGCATCGACCAACAAGATGCCCACGATGCATTATTTGCCGACCATCTTGAAGGCACTATCAATTATGCCGAAGTGTACCATCTTGTGGCAGAAGAGATGAAACACTCTGTTCAGCTTTTAGAGCATCTTTGTGCAAGGATATGCAAGCACCTAATTCGCCGTTTTGAAAAGTTGCAAGAGGTAAATATCGAGGTTGCCAAGTGCTGCCCGCCCATACAAGGTTTCCAAGGTGAGGGCATAAGCGTTAGTTTTTCACTAAAGCGTCAGCTCGTGGCATGGGATTTTGATGGCACTATAGCCGACACGCGCCAAGGCATTGTTCGCACCATGACCGAAACTTTCAGGCGATTAAATTATCCCATTCCCACCCCCGAAGCCATTTGTCAAACCATAGGTCTACCGCTCATTGTGAGCATCGCTCAACTTGCACATATCGAAGGCGAAAAGCTTAACGAGGCAGTAACACTCTACAAAGAAATATTTGAGCAGATAGGCAATGTAGGCGTGAGCCTTTTCCCCACCGTGATTGATGAGATGCGTCGCCAGCACGAGCAAGGCAAGTTTGTAGCTATAGCCACCAGTCGCGGTCATGAGTCGGTAAGCAATTTTTGTAAGCAGTTAGGACTTTCGCCTTATGTAGACTATATTGTGGCTGCCGAGGATGTTGCGGTTCACAAACCCAATCCTGCCCCTATACATCTTTTGTGCCAAATGGCAAATGTACATCCCGACCAAACCACCGTTATTGGCGACACCACATTTGATATACTTATGGGACGAAATGCCCGTGTCAAGCAAACCATAGGTGTGAGTTGGGGTAACCATTCGTGCGAGCAGCTGATTGCAGCTGGTGCAACCTATGTAGTTGATGCCTTTTAGATTTCACCTATTCTACCGAATGTCTTGCACGCTCTCAAAAGTGTCCTTTTGTAAGCAGTTTCAGTTACATGGTCCGCTATGCTCCTTCAACTATTTACCCAATATGGTGCAAGACGCATACAATAAAGCTTGCTTTAATTGTTGAGCCTTAGCCCATATTCTCAGAGAAAAATTACTCTTTCGATACCGCACAATCCATTACGGCAGAATTTATAGAACCACCCTTAAATAAAAAGTAGGTATTCAAAATTTATATTTGAATACCTACTTAATTCTATAATTCTTTTTGCCTATGTGTTTCTTGAAACTTAAGCATGATGTTCGTGTTTGCCATCGCAAGCATCGTGGTGGCAAGTAGCGTCGCCATATACCAGTTTGTCTGTAAGAAAAAGCTTTATCACTTCGTCTGTAGCTATAGCAGAAGCGCCTCCATGCACGTTAATGTGCAACTCGTTAAGCAGCTTAACAGCCCCAGCTCCCAAGCCACCGCAAACAACGTCGGTCACACCTTGTTCGTGCAAAAAGTGTGGCATTGCCCCATGTGCATGTTCGGGCGATGTTAAGATGCTTTTGTTAGTAACTTGCTTGTCTTCAACTTCATAAATAGTCACTTGTGGTGCTTTACCAAAGTGTGGATAGAGTGTTCCGTTTGAGGTAGGAACGGCTATTTTTTGTTTCATATAATTGATTTGTTTATTTCGAAAGGCAGATGGCATTTCGCCCACCAATCGTTTAAATAGTTTTACAAAATAAGAAGGGTCGTTAAATCCCAATGCATGAGCAATCTCTTTGATGCTCATGGGCGAGTGTTGTAGCATGCGCTTAGCCTCGAGCACAATGCGCTCATTAATCATTTGCAAGGGCGATTGGCAACTACATTGCCCCACATACTTAGTGAGTGTGCGCGATGAAATGTTGAGCATATTGGCATATTCGCTCACTGCATGCACCATGTGGAAGTGTTGCTCTATAAGTTGTCTAAAGCGCACAAACGTGCAGTGTGCCACGCTCGTTACGTAAAGGGGCAAATGTTCTTTTCTCTCTCCGCTACGCTGCATACGTATCAAAAACAGGTGCACCAACGATTGCACGTAATCGCTATGTGCAAATGCTCCAACAAGTGGCAGTTCGCGTTGCATATCGCGCACCAGAGCATCGAGTCGTTCAGCTTCCTCGTTCGACACCTTGTAGTAAGGCTGAGCATCGTAAGCACTAAACACATTATATTTCAAAAAAATGCTTTCGCTCGATTGTTCATCAGCCAAGAAGTTGGCATTAAACTGTATAATCACCCCCTCATAATCGTTAGATCCATCAAAGGTATGCACCTGGTTAGGAGCAATAAAGAACAGTGTGTTGTCGCTCACCGGGTAAGCTGTAAAATCAACATAATGCGTGCCGTGTCCACGTTTAAACCAAATAATTTGGTAAAACTTATGCACGTGTGGTAGCATAGGTCCCTTGCCATTGGTATTAAAGAAGTCGGGCATATATTGCAACTCCAATTCAAGTCCCGAGGCAGTGTTTTTGCTAATGGCATAAGTTTTAATATCTTCTTTGTTCATAGGCAGCGTTCGTGGTTTATGCCAGCAAAATTACACCTTATTTGGGGCATAATCAATCTCCGTTCTCATATTTACCATTTATAAACATGTAAGTGCAATGAAAGAATTTTAAAATGTCCATACTTTTGCAATCAGATAATAGCACAACATTTGTGCAGAAGTAGTAACAGATAGGCAAATCAATAAAATAGCATAGATTTGTTTATCATAAAAAAAAGTAAAACAATGGCAAACGTAAAAGCTTATCTTCAAATTACAATGAAGATTAAAGAGAGCGACCGCGAGAAGGCTGCTAAGGTGTATTTCGACTATCGTCAGCCCTTCCTTGACACCATCGAAGGTGCCCTAACCAAACAACTCTTGGTGCGCGACGAAGATGTGCAAGTATTGCATGGTTTTGACAGCCCAGAGCATGCTGCAGCCTATCTTAAGTCGGACATGTTCACCAACGATGTAGCAGTAGGACTTTCGCCCTACTTCCAAGCCGACCCCGAAATTCGCATTTTTACAGTTGTAGGTTAAGCGTTTTATAATCAATAAAAGGACTTTACATTCTATAAGTAATCATATAGAGTGTAAAGTCCTTTTTTTTGTTTATAAAATGCCAAAGAGTGTAGGGCCAAGCCTTATCTAGCCGTAACGTGAAAGCACGATTGGTTGCGCTCATACTTCACGTAGCATGCCCCCATTTGGCGCATATCGTTGAGTACCTCGGCAAGGATAGATTTATATACAGTCACCCATCGGATGTGGCTCGTGCCGTCGTCTTCAATCTCAAGAAAGCGGTTGTAAGCAATGTCGAAGGTAGTGCCAAACTGGTGGCAAGAGTTTTGCGAGGCATTGCTATTAAAGTTGCGTAAGCGTTGTACATCCTCTTTGGTACGAAGCACCGATGTGATGAGCAACTTGTGTGGAGGGTAGCCCTTTGTTACCAACGAGTCGTTAAATGCGCGAGCAATCTCGTTGAGCAAGGTGGCAGCACGTGGCACAAGATAAGGAATTGATTGGTGCAACTTTTGCACCGTGTAAAAAGGGTTGTCGGCTATATACACAAGGTCCTTCATGTGCTTATGTGCAGCTTCGCGGTTTTCAATCTGCGCAATGCCAAGCTTGCTTGCTGTGGCCAGTTGCACATCGTTCAAGTCGGGGAAAGCATCCTCAAATCGTGGCACGCTTGTCACTCTGTTCTTCACCGGTGTGCCATCAGCCTTCACCACTACGGGGGGGCGTCGTTCTTTCAAAAAGATGCTATCAACGTGCATAGCCTGTAGCTCTATGCTGTCGGGCACATGCTTATGCTTTATGCTGTCGGCACTATTGTTAGAGAGTAGGCGTGGCATAGCCCATTGGGGGTTGATGCATTTAGTCACAGCAAGAGCAATCACAATGGTGCAAAATCCAATCAAAAAATGTTGGCGTTTAGGAGTATAATGAGGTATCATCTATGCACAGAATAAAATGATTAAGAGAAGTTCAAAAAAAATGTGTCCCATTCCCCAAAAAAGGGGTTTAAGAAAACACATACAAAGTTAGTGCATTTCAGTTGGATTTTTTAATTTTGCAGTAAAATAAAATGGGGAGTTCCTATACAATCTCCCTACTCAACAATTGGCAATCACACTTATCACACTCAAAAATATATGATAGAAAAGCATTTCATACTCGAAGAGTCAGCACCTGTAATATTCTATGGGGCAAACAACGTAAACATCAAGATGTTGCGTTCGTTATACCCCAAAATGCGTATTATGGCGCGCGACAATGTGGTGCGTGTGATGGGGGGCGAAGAAGAAATGGCAAGCTTCGAAGAGGTGTTTCAAACGCTCGACAAGCAGTGTGCCAAGTATAATCGCTTAACCGAAGAAGACGTGGTAAATGCCGTAAAAGGTCGCCATGCCAGTGAGCATGAGGGCGCGGGCGATGTGATAGTATATAGCACCGGTGGCAAGCCTATCACCCCGCGTAGCGAAAACCAGCGCAAACTGGTTGAAGCATACCAGGCGTGCGACATGATATTTGCCATAGGTCCTGCAGGTTCGGGCAAGACGTATACTGCCATTGCCCTGGCCGTACGTGCGCTCAAGAGCAAAGCGATAAAGAAAATCATACTCAGTCGTCCAGCAGTTGAAGCAGGCGAGAAGTTGGGCTTTCTTCCTGGCGACATGAAGGACAAAATCGACCCCTACTTGCAACCTCTCTACGACGCCTTGCAAGAGATGATACCCGCTGCCAAACTGCAAGAATATATCGACACCAATGTCATACAAATTGCACCTTTAGCCTTTATGCGTGGCCGCACACTCAACGATGCAGTAGTGATACTCGACGAGGCACAAAACACCACTACCGCACAAATCAAGATGTTTCTTACCCGCATGGGCTGGAACACCAAGATGATTATCACCGGCGATGCCACACAAATAGACCTCCCACTTTCGCAACGCAGCGGACTGCTTGAGGCGCAACGCATCCTTAAGGGCATAGACGGCATAGCCTTTGTAGAGATGAACAAAGGCGACATTATTCGCCACAAGCTCGTAACCAAAATAGTTGAGGCATACGACAAAGACGACAAGCGCAAAAAACAACTTAAAGAAGCGCAACCCCATACCCCCCAAGGGCTTAAAAGTCAAACAGAGACTGGCAGCAATGCCACCGAAGCATAACACGTGTGCTTCGGTCTCAAGCATGTTTGGCTTTTAAGCCTTTTTTCAAAAGCAACAAATAACCATTGGCTCAGCGCAGGACGAATACTCTTGCACAGGTCATTAAACATCATTATAACACAATGTCTGCATTAACAAAAACCGATTTTCATTTTCCAGGTCAAAAGAGTGTTTATCATGGAAAAGTACGCGACGTGTATAACCTTGGCGACCGTTTGGCCATGGTAGCAACCGACCGCATTTCAGCCTTCGACGTAATTTTGCCTAAAGGCATCCCCTTTAAGGGTCAGGTGCTCAACCAGATAGCAGCAAAGTTTCTTGATGCCACTACCGACATCTGTCCCAACTGGAAGTTGGCCACCCCCGACCCTATGGTAACAGTGGGTGTGATGTGCGAGGGTTTCCCTGTCGAGATGATTGTACGTGGCTATCTTTGCGGTAGCGCATGGCGTGCTTACAAGAGCGGTGTACGCGAAATTTGTGGTGTAAAATTGCCCGAGGGCATGCGCGAGAACCAAAAGTTCCCACATCCCATCATCACCCCAACCACCAAAGCCGAGATTGGCGAACACGATGCCGACATCTCTAAAGAAGAAATCCTTGCACGCGGTCTTGCCACTCCCGAGGAGTATGCAGTGCTTGAGAAGTACACTCTTGCCCTCTTTGAACGCGGCACCGAAATTGCTGCTAAGCGTGGTTTGATACTTGTAGACACCAAGTACGAATTTGGTAAGCACAACGGCACCATCTACCTAATGGACGAAATCCACACCCCCGACTCATCGCGCTACTTCTATGCCGATGGCTATGCCGAACGCTTTGAAAAGGGCGAGGCGCAAAAGCAACTTTCAAAGGAGTTTGTGCGTGAGTGGTTGATGGACAATGGGTTCCAAGGCAAGGAGGGCCAACAAGTACCCGAAATGACCGACGAGATTGTAAATAGCATCTCTGCTCGCTACATTGAGCTTTACGAACACATCATTGGCGAAAAGTTTGTACCCGAAGAAAGCGGCGACGTACTTTCGCGCATCGAAAAGAATGTTGAGGCTTATCTCAGCAAATAATCTCCCCTTGTTTCGCCAATGAGCGAAACCTATTTATATGAAATCAGCCATGTGGCAAATCCCCCTATCGGACTTGCCTCATGGCTTTTTTCGTTGGCTAAAATAGTCTAAATACGTGGTATTTGGGCTATACATACGTAAGTAGTTGGCCTAATGTAGCGCAAACAGCCTACATATAGATTCAAAATCATGCACAAAGCGGACTTTAAATGTGGCATATTAAGTGGGTGCTTTAATGTAATGAATGCCATGAATTTATGTCACGAATTAAATCCATCTTTTTTTAATAGAATACAGATAGAGCGTGCAAATCATTCAGGAAGCAAAACGCTGCGTAAAAGGAGCTTAACCTCCATATTACGCAGCGTTAATCATTGTGTCATTGGTTTTTCTGTGCAAGTGGCATATTTATCTTGCACCACATCATCTTTTATTAATCCTCTTCGTCGGCAGCCCAGTCGGGTGCGTCCCAACTGCTGTTCTTCTCGTTCGAGAGTTGGTCGTCGCTGCCGAGTTCATTGTTCAGCCCTGGCGATTGTGCCAACATGCTTTCGGCATAGATGTGTAAGGCTGTGGCAGAGGGAGATTGATATATCTTTTTCATATTTTGTTTTGAAGTGAGATGTTACTTAATAATAGTTTTCTTGCCATTGATGATGTAAATGCCCTTGTTGAGTTCGTTGGCAGACTGTGCATTGATGCGACGACCATTCAAATCGTAAGCCTTAAAGGTTGTGGTAGCTGAAGGGGTTTGCGCATTGTTAATGCCCGTAATCGTACCCTGATTGTCGAGGTCGAAGAGCGAGAAGCCAGCCAGCTGAGCAGCATTCAATGTGGCAGGCAATGCAAGGAATGCCTTGCCGCCCTTGTTGATAAATGCACCACCATTTTCTGCACCCCAGTAGAAGCCTAATTCAGTACCCGTAGCACGGTCGTAAGAGAGTTTGTAGTACTTGTCAGCCCCCTCTACGTTAGTCATCTCGTCGTTCAATGTGCCATGCAATAGGTTGTCTTCGGGAGTCACGTCGCTGCTTTCGCCCAGTGTTAAGCAGAACGAGTTGCCGCGTCCAGCCTTGAGCAAAACGCCAGTTTCGGCAGGGATGTCGGTGGCAGTGTCGTAGCGATAGTCGTTGCGTATGCCGTTGTTTCCATCTGTTGTTACCACAGCAGCTTTAACGCCTGTAGGCAGATGCATAGCCTTGTCGCTATAAGCCGTGAGGTATGGACTCTTTATAAAGTCTACCACATGAGCGTTAGCCACTTCCTCTTGTGCCTTGTCGTATGCAGCCTGCAAGGCATCAATGGTTTCGTCGGTAGCCCATTCGTCGTCGAGTTCGGCCTTAGCATTCTTCATAGCGTTGGCAAATGCTGTGCGTGTGCTTTCGTTCATTGCGTTAGCCTTGCTTGCACGGGTGTAAGCATGTAACTCGCTCCAGTAGAAGTAGAGGTTGCCTTTAAGCGTAGCATTAGCAGATGTAGCCTCTACCACCAAGCGGAGGTAGCGATAGCCTTCTCCGAGCTCTAATGGCAATAAGCCTGTTGCGTTGGCATAGTCGTACGTACACGTTTTTGTGCCAAGGTCGGTCCAGCTATTGCTATCGTTGGGGGTGTTGGTTGCATATATGTGTAATGTGATGGGGCTGCCTTGATCAACTGTTATGCCTGTGCGTTTGCTATACATCAACCCTATTTGCTTGTAAGCATCTCTCAGGTCTATTTGTAAGTAGTGATAAGCCTCATCGGTGTTGTTTACACTCCATGCAGAGTGGAAATAGGTGGTCAAGTCGTTATCAATCAATGCTGCCAACGAGCCCTCTGTAGGTTCTACTGCATTGCTCGATAGTTGCGAAGCGTCGGTTATCAAACCATCGTTTGCTGTGTAAGCCTCGTGATAGTCGCTAACAGGGGTAATGCCCAATTCGCTCAAAGCAAAGAACAAGTTGCCATTAGTGAGTTGCATGCCACCAGTTTTCTCTACTTGCAGACGCAAGTATTGGTATTCGCCCTTTAAGTTTAAGAACGATTTACCACTTTGCAATTCATCGGTGTCGTAAAGCATATTAAGTTTACCACAGTCTGTCCAGCTATCGTCATCGTTTGGAGTGTTAGTGGCATACACATGCATCTCTATGGGATATCCCTTGTTGGCTGTAAACTTATAGCGCTTAGTGTAGTTGAGCAAAAGTTTCTGATAAGCTCCCTTAAGGTCTACTTGCAAGTAGGCATAAGCATTGTCGGTGTTTTGTGCGCTCCAGGTAGAGTGGAAGTAGGTGTCTTTATCGCCGTCTACCAAGTTGGCCAAGGCACCTTCGCTTTCCTCTTGTTTGTTGGTGCTGAGTTGGTCTGCCGATGTTAGCAAGTTGCTTCCGCTTGTGGTGTAATAGGGGGCAAGGGGAGTGTAGTTGGTAGCGTCATCCACATTTTCGTCTGCAAAGCTTTTAACGTCTTCATACAATGTGTTCAGATCATCGTTTCTGTCTATTTGGTCGTAAACGGCATTGCGAACGTTTCTGTAGGATTTGGTGAGGGTAGTGTTTAGTTCATCTAGTTCTGAATAGTTTCCATTACTCATCAACTGTATTAACGCATCTATATCTTCAGCTTTTACCAATGCTGTGTCAAGAGATACACGCAAATCGTCAGACAATCGGGTGTATATGGTCTTACGATTGTTGATAAAATTCTTTGCTTCTTCTTTCGTGGTTAAAATACTTGCTATGTAACCATCAAGATTTTTATAGCTGAACTGGCTTGTAACGTTGTTGCCATTATCATCATAAAAAGAGAGGTCGCTTGTTGAAAATAGCGTTCCTCCTAAGTTGTCATTGTTAAAGCTGGAACTAGACCAACTATAGTCAAATCTGATTGTAGGATAATTATCAAAGATAACAATTGGGTAGTAACAATACTCTCCGTTAAAATAAAAACTCTCATTGTTGTAATCACCAAATACCTGAGTTCCAAATGTTATATTCCAACTTGCATGTATCAGTACGCTTTTAAGCGCACTGCAGTTATAGAAAGCATAATATCCAATGCTCGTTACCGAATTA
>DJEH01000067.1 GCA_002431845.1 Prevotellaceae bacterium UBA5903
GTTTGCACTATCTTTGCATAAGAAAAGATGATGGCAACCATAAAAATGAAGCAATGGTAGCCTTATTTTGATAACATATTCATTGATTATGACTATACCCGAACTTTACGACATTTTTTTGAAACATCCCGTAGTAACAACCGATACACGCGATTGTCCTAAGGGTTCGATATTCTTTGCGCTTCGTGGAGATAAGTTTGATGGAAACAAATTTGCTACCCAAGCCTTAGAGAATGGTTGTGCTTATGCAGTGGTTGATGACAGCAATGTAAAGGGCGATGAGAGGCTTATCCACGTTGAAGATGCATTGGTAGCTCTGCAACAATTGGCCACATATCACCGCCGCCAACTCGAAACGCCTATTGTACAAATTACAGGTACAAACGGTAAGACAACCACTAAAGAACTTACTTCGGCAGTGCTGTCTGAACAGATGAATGTGCTTTATACCGAAGGTAACTTCAATAACCATATAGGTGTGCCCAAAACGTTGCTACGCCTTAAGCCTGAGCACCAAATGGCTGTGGTGGAGACTGGAGCCAATCATCCAGGCGAGATAGCACAACTCTCAGAAATTGTTGATGCCGACTGTGGACTCATTACAAACGTGGGCAGAGCGCATCTTGAGGGTTTTGGCTCGTTCGAAGGTGTTATAAAAACCAAGGGCGAACTCTACGACTATTTGCGCATGAAGCCAGGTGCTTTTATCTTTATTGATGCCGATAATCCCTATCTTCAGCCTATTGCTAAAGGGCTGAAAGCCTATACGTATGGCAAACCTGGTATGGGCTATGATGTTGAGGGAGAGGTTCTTGCTTGCACTCCTTACTTAAAATTCCGTTTCCGCACAAAGGACGATGCTGAATGGCACGAAGTGCAAACCCACCTTATTGGTGCTTACAATCTTAACAATGCTTTAGCTGCCATTTGTGTGGGCCATCATTTTGGCATTACCAACCAGCAAGCCGTGCATGCTATTGAGAACTATCAGCCTACCAACAATCGTAGTGAACTGATGAAAACGGCAAACAACGAACTTATTGTGGATGCATACAATGCCAACCCAACAAGCATGAAGGCTGCGCTTGACAACTTTGCACTCATACCCTCTAAGCACAAAATGCTAATATTGGGCGAGATGCGCGAACTCGGACAAGCCTCTGCTGCCGAACATCAAAAGGTGGCCGAACAAGCCCTTTCGATGGGAGCTGAGGAGGTGTGGCTCGTTGGCGAGGAGTTTCAGCCTTTTTCTGAAGGCGCACAATGGTTTCCCGATGTTGAGGCTGTAAAAACGGCACTCGAAGGGGGCGATCGTCCATCAGGACGCCTAATATTGGTGAAGGGTTCAAATGGCACCAAACTCTATCAGCTGCCTGCATTGCTCTAATTTTGAATACCTACTTAATAAACTCAACGAGCTATGAACTTTATTAAACGATTCATATATGCGTGTAGCAAGGTGTGCAGTTCGCGCTTAGTAAGTATCTTAGCCACACTGATGGGCGTGTTCTATTTTGTAGTGGCTATCGACCTGTTTTGGTATGGAACAGAACGTTGGCAAACAGCGGGCATGACCGTATTGTTCAACGCTCCCATCTTTATTTTTGTTGTGGTGGCGGTGGCATCGTTCATTTACTATTTTATGCAAAAAAAGGTGGAACAACAGGCTGCAAGTGTTGAAAAGCGACTGCGTGAGGAGCAAAAAAAAGCTGAAGTAGTTGATGCTCAAACATCCGATGTCCAAACTACCATCCCTACCGAACAATCTTAACGCATTGTGACGTGAGAAGAGGGTGTACAGAATGAATTTTTGCAAAACCTGCAAAATTGTCATTGTGTACGCCCTCTTCTTTATGTTGGTATAAAAGGAAAAATAGAACAATAATTTTTGTACACATTTTATGTTGAAATAGATGTTCGGAAAGGGCTTTTTCGTGCTTTTATGTCCTGTTTTTGTTAAGAAATGAGGGCTGATTTCCTTATAAACGTGTTCTTAGGGTGAAAGGATACGTATCCTTATACCCTAAGAACACGTATCCTTATACCCTAAGAACACGTATCCTTTCACCCTAAGGATACGTATCCTTATACCCAAAACATACTTTTGTCGCTCTGAATATTTTTGAATTGTTTTATAACGTGTTGATAATCAGGCGTTTATGAAAATAGAGCATGAATCCGTTTTTTTCAACCCAAAGTTTTTTGTTTCATTTTATTAAAATCTCAGAGCGAGTTTTTGGTACAAAATACGAAAAATAGAACAATCTGTGGTGCAATGCTTATAATTCTGCGTATTGATTAAGAACTGAAAAAACTGAATAATCACATTTGGCATATTATATGCTTTGCATTACCTTTGCATAACGAATAAAATAGATTATAAGAAAGATGAAACTGAATAAACTATGTTTTTGGCTTCCACTACTAATGATGTGTGGACTTGTGATGTCGGCTTGCAAGAGCAACAAAAAAGCTAACGCAAAATGGATGCAAGAGGACGACGTAAAGGTGGCTATCGACGAAACATTCAAGCCTATTATGGACAACATGGTACAGTCGTTTGGTATGGCATACCCCGAGGCCAACATGAAACCCGTGTACACCAGCGAGGACCAAGCTATACGTTTGCTTGTAAATGATAGCGTGCGATGCTGCATCGTTACTCGTAAACTCAAGCCCAATGAATTGACTATTATTCAGTCGCACCGACTTGATGCTCGACAAGCTATGATAGCATCCGATGCTATAGCCTTGATAGTGAACAAAGAAAACACCGACTCGCTTATCACGCTCGATGAGATAAAGGACATTGTGAGCGGAAAAATCACACGTTGGGAACAACTGAAAAAGCATGCTCGCAGCGGTGAACTTAAATTGGTATTCGACAATTCGGGCTCAAGTACTGTGCGCTATATGAAGGACTCGCTTTGTAATGGTCACGACCTCAAGGGCAACGTGTTTGCCTCAGAAGGTGGTACTAACCAGTCGGTACTCGAAATGGTAAAAGCCAACCCCAATATTATAGGTATTGTAGGTGCCAACTGGCTTAAGGGCGACTCGAATAATGCCTTGTCTGATTTTTCAAAACTCAGTTTCAATGTGATGAGAGTGAGTCGCACAGCCGACGAAATTTCGGCAAAATACGTACGCCCTTATCAATATTACATTGCAACGGCCGATTATCCATTGCTACGCGCTGTGTATATCATTCACACCGACCCAAGGTCTCAGTCGATGCTTAAAAACTTCTTCTTCTACACCAAGGGACAAAAAGGACAAACCATTATCTGCAATAACTCGCAGCTGCTACCTATCACACCTGTAGAAGTGAAAGATGTGAACATTAAATAAAAAGAGTAGGGTATAAACCTATAATTATGCAGTAAGTTGTTTATTAGAACACAAAGTGTAAAGAAAATATTAAAAAGCCTTTATTTAGAACCTTTTGGCTGATTTATTTGTGTTTTCCAAACCTTTTGTGCACGGAATTTACTATATTTGCACGGATTTTTACGAGCGTATGCAGCAATCTTGCATACCATAAGAAAACATGCAGAACTGAATGCATAAAAAACCAAATTAAGTATATAACAAAATCACGATATGAAAAGAAACTTTATTCGCGTTGTAGCATTATCAGCCTTTCTTGCAATGGGGGTAAATGCTGCTCAGGCACAAACACGTTCGTACGACTGTCCTGAACTTAAGCCAGAATACCAAACATTGGCTGAGCAGGTTGTTCAACTCAACATGGAAGACCCCGAGAAGGCTAACAAGGTTTACATGAATCTTTCTAAGAAGATTAAGGGTAACAAGCAAGACCTTGTAGCTGTGGGTACTTACTTCCTCGAAAACAACAACTACCCTGCTGCAAGTCAATGTGCAAAAGCCGTTTATGAGTTAGCTCCCGACTATATCCCTGGTCTAATGTTCTCGGGCGAGGTGTATATGAAAGCACAGCGTTGGGGCGAAGCTGGTGGACGTTTTGATGAAGTGCTCGCTATCGAACCTAACAATATCAATGCGCTTAAGCGTAATGCGTTTGTATATAAAAACGTTAATCCACACGCAGCCATCGACTATCTTAACAAGATAAAAGAGGCAGACCCCTCATATATTGAAGCTGATAAGAATCTTGGCGATATCTACTATAAGCTCGACGATTATACAAAAGCCATCGAGTATTACAACAAATACTATATTGCAACTCCTAAGGAAGCAGGCAAAATAGATATTGCTGCATGCGAGAACTATTTGCTCGCCCTCTTCTCAATGTCGGTAAAGGACGATACTAATCTTGACAAAATTATAGCTATAGCAGGCGAGATTAAGCCACTTGCACCTAAAGACATCATTATTCCTCGTATGGACTTCTTTGCAAAGTATTCAAAGGTTGAAACTGCAATGGATTATGATGGAGCTATCAAGGCTGCTAAAGAAGCTGAGGCATATATCACCGAAAAGCAATTTGCCGACTCTGTTTATATCTACACCGACTTTGACTATGCAGCTAAGCTTGCTAAGGAAGAAGGCAACATAACCGAGGCTATCAACTACTACGAACTTGCTGTTAAAGACCTTGAAGCCAAGGCTGAAAGCATTACCGATGAGAAAAAGAAGGAAGAGAACGTAAACAAACGTGGCTCTTACTACTACGACATCTCAAACCTTTACGTGCGCAACAAACAGGCTGAAAAGGGTATCGAGGTGTTCGAAAAGTACTTGGCATTGCTCGGCGACAAGGCTGACATCTCTGATAAATATAGCATGGGTACAAAGTACTTGGCTGCTTATCAACAAGAGAATATCACTCCCGAACAGAAAAAGGCTTATCACGACAAGGCTGTAGAAATATTTAAGAGTATTACTACTGCCGAAACTACAAACCACTTGCCTATCGTAATGGCTTATCAAATGCTTGCTCGCTTGAGCAACACCGATAGCCAAAAGCCTCTTGCTGAGGTTCACGACTACTACATTAAGGTGCTTAGCGAGAGCGAAGACGAAGCTATCAAGAGCAAGGCTGCAAACGCACGTTTCGAGGCTGCCCGTTATCTTTTCTTCTACTATGTAACCGATCCAACCACCAACAAGGTTGAGGCTACTAAGTATGCAGGCATCTTGAAGTCAATTCGTCCAGACGACAACTTCACTAAGATGGCAGTAGAACATGTTAAGACTATGTAAAAAAACGATATTGCATAATCGCTATTCATTTTAAATAAAAGTTATTTATAAAGAGGTGTATTGAAATGGCTCATTACACCTCTTTTTTTAGTAAAAGAAGTAAAAGTTGAATATGCAAACAATCACAATGCTCGGCACAGGATATGCCACGGCTACACGTTGCTATAATACTTGCTTTTTGTTGCAAGACAATACAACAAAACTCTTAGTTGATGCAGGAGGAGGTAACACTATTTTACAACAATTGCAGCATGTAAATGTTGAGATTAACCAAATTCATCACTTATTTGTGACGCATGCACATACCGACCACATACTGGGTGCTGTGTGGGTGTTACGCATGATTATGCAGCAGATTAAGCAAGGAAAATATTCGGGTTGTTTACATGTATATGGCAATAACAAGGTTATCCATGTGCTTGAATGGATATGCCGAAACACTTTGCCCGCTAAACTCGTTAGCCTGCTTAATGACAAAGTGCTATTGCACAAACTTGCTGATGGCGAGAGCTTTAGTATTGACAATTGGCAGTTGGTGGCATTTGATATTCATTCTACAAAAGAAAAACAGTTTGGCTTTCGCTTGGTTTTTCCAAATAATAAAACACTTGTATGCTTGGGCGATGAGCCTTACAATGAGCATACCAAACCTTATGTAGAACATGCTGATTGGCTACTCAGTGAGGCCTTTTGCCTAAACGCTGATGCTGAAAAATATCACCCTTACGAAAAGCATCATAGCACAGCGCTTGATGCCGCACAATTGGCGCAGACGTTGCAAGCTAAAAACTTATTGCTTTATCATACCGAAGACAAAACGCTTAGCACCCGCAAGGTTAAATATACAGAAGAAGCAAAAAAGGCTTTCAGCGGAAACGTGTACGTGCCTAACGATCTTGAAACAATAGCTTTATAAACATAGATTGGTAGGTTTTAAATAGATTCGATTTTAAAATAAACTTGTCTACTCAGTTGTAAACATAGATAATCAAACTTTCCATAAACAAAAGAGGGAACATCGGCTTATGTACTATTGCCATGTTCCCTCTTATTGCAAAATATGTGCAAACAGTTTATTCCTCTAAAATTTTCTTGGCCATAGCCCGTCCGAGTGCTTCACACTTTTGACGCACCTCTGGAGTAATGGCTTGTTTCATATCAACAGGTTCGCCTACAGCCTCAAAGTGCAAGCGGTTATTGTTCCACTCTTCAATTTTGCTAACGGCCTTACTTGCCCAACAATGCGAGCCATACCAGCCAATCAAGTGATGCTTGATGTCCTTGTTGGCTATTTCGGAAAGCAGTACTTCCATTTCGTGATACAGGCCATTGTTGTAAGTTGGAGCGCCTACTATCAAGCCATTGTAGCGGAAAATGTCGCGTAATATATAGCTATGATGCGTTTTAGAGATGTTGTATAGTACGATATTCTTAACCCCCTCCCGACTTGCAGCCGAAGCTATAATTTCTGCCATACGCTCGGTGTTGCCATACATCGTGCCGTAGCAAATAACAAGGCCAGGGTCTGTTTCGTACTTCGACATCTTATCGTACATGCCTATCACCTTGTTAATATGTTCGTGCCATACCGGACCATGGGTAGAACATATATAGTCAAGTTCTACTCCAGCCAATTTCTTTAGTGCACTTTGGACAGGAGTGCCATATTTGCCCACAATGTTTGAGTAGTAACGCACCATTTCAAGCCAAAAGCTATCGCAATTTATATGCTCGTCTATAACTCCTCCATTTAGAGCTCCGAAACAGCCAAAAGCATCGCCTGTAAATGCTATCTTATGTTGACGGTCAATTGTAACCATCGTTTCTGGCCAATGCACCATTGGGATGAGTACAAATTCAAGATTGTGATGCCCTAAGTTCAAAGTGCCGCCATTTTTTATCTCTACCACATCGTCGGTAACGCTATAAAAACCTTTGAGCATGTCAAGCGTCTTTTTGTTGCCTACAATCTGTATGTTAGGGTAATATTTCTTTATGAGACTTATGCTGCCACTATGGTCTGGCTCCATGTGATTGATGATAAGGTAGTCTATAGGGCGCTCACCAATAGCTTCGTGTATGTTCTCTAAGAACTGAGTAAAGAAGTCAACTTCGACTGTATCAACCAAAGCAACCTTGTCGTCGGCAACAATATACGAATTGTAGCTCACCCCGTTAGGTAATGGCCATAACCCCTCAAAACGGTGCTTGTTGCGGTCGTTCACACCTACATAATACACGTTTTCAATAATTTGTGTAGTCATCACATTATAACTTTTATTTTAAATACATTGTGCTATTTGTCTACTTTATAAACGCTATCGTTATTTTATAAGTAGGTGTTCAACATGATTATATAAATTAATTTTGAATACCTACTTAACAACCCATTAGCGCCACACATCATGTGCAAAAGTAGAAAATACTTGTTGCATGTTTATTATTTATCTATACTAATTTTTCTTTTTAAGGACAAAAGGTATAGAAAAGCTCTGTTTTTGCATAAAAAATGTGCTTAAGTAAAATTTTTATCCTCCTTTTGTTTGGTACTAAAAAAAAATGTTGTACCTTTGCATCGCAATTGAGAACGATATGTGCTCAGTTAAAAGGTAAAGGAAGTTTGGGTGAGTGGCTGAAACCACCAGTTTGCTAAACTGACGTACGGGTTTACCGTACCGGGGGTTCGAATCCCCCAGCTTCCGCTTATGGCGCTTTCATCTAATGGTTAGGATACATGCCTCTCACGCATGGTATACGGGTTCGATTCCCGTAGGCGCTACAGAATGTATAAACCGCTGATTATTAACTTTTTCATTAATAATTAGCGGTTTTTCTGTGTATAAGCAATTCTTCTCCGCACAAGCAAATACCTTGTCAAGGAATGCATTAAAGTCCTTATCAATGGTTGTATTGCTGATACGAATATAACCTTTGTCGCCTGTTTCTTCACTATTGTAAATACCTGCAATATACTCCTTAGCACATGCCTTTTCTTTGGCATAATTTTTTAGGCCATGCTCGCCCAATGCTTTTACTATACTTACACGCTTGTTTGGTGAAAGGGCATCTTCAGCACCTATTTCACTAATAAATGGATAGCGCACCTTACCCTTATCTTCCTTTCCAAATTCCCTTGGATCTACCCCATCAAGCAAGTCTTTCATCACTTGGTCTGCCACTTGCTTGGCACTTGTATAGTGGATGTGCAAGAAGTTTGCAACAGCGTGCCCAAACCTCTCAATAGCCTGCTTAACACGCTCCAATGCACTCACCGCTGCTTCCTTTTCAGATGCCGTTCCATCAGCCATAGCGTTATTTATTTCCTTACGCAAACGCTCTGCACCTCTGCGTCCAAAATATGTGGCAAGCACCTCATTGGCAATCTCATCATCCGTTTTCAGTTCGGGATATGTTTCCTTTATTTCCTCCCAAACCGAAGTGCCTTTCATCAAGTTTGCTATGTTCTTCCACTCCTCTTTGTTCTCCGCTCTCAAAGCACTTGCCCATAGGTGTGCATACTCGTGTACGGCAGTATAACTTCTTGCAATCCTTGGGGCAATGTAAATGCCACCACCAATCGTAAAGCCGTATGCATCGCCATCGACCATGTGGAAAAAACGTACATGTGCACCGCTTCCATGATATACACGATGTTCACGGATAGTTTCTGCATACACCTCTTGACGCTGTACAAGTTCTGTGTGTGTCTTTAAACTCTCCGCTATATAATAACTCTGAAACAGACTTGAGATTATATCTACCATTCTCATCAAAGAAAGAAACATGTGCATTGTGATTGCACTTCAATATTGAATCTATAAGTAGGTGTTATCGTATCATCATATTGCAACAGTGTTGGGGTATTGCAGCATCCCTTATCCTCTACACCTTGTATGGTGTATCTGTGCTCTTGTTTCTATTAATTATGTTGCATTTATCACTTATCATGCAAAGCTATACATAAGTAGTGCGTGTTGATAAAACAGGAACATTTAGATGTAAAAGAAAATAGACTATGTAAAATGCAATGTATATATATCAAATAAACTTTATAAGATAAAATATTGTCAAAATAGAGAAGAAAAGAGCAAAAAAAATAGCTGAAAGGTTTGCACATATTGAAAAAGTCAATACCTTTGCAACGTTTTAAAAAGGCAATTGATTGTTTTACTTAAAAATTTAAAAAACAAAATGAAAAAGTTAGTTTTCATGTTCGTAGCATTCGCTGCTATTTCTTTCGCATCTTGCGGTAACAAAACTTCTGACGCTGCTGCTACTTCTGACAGCGATTCTGTAGCTGTTGATAGCTCATCAACTGATTCAGCTTCTACTGACTCAGCTGCTGCTCCTGCTGACTCTGCAGCTGCTACTGCTGACTCAACTGCTGCTCAAGCTTGAGAGCCCGCAGCTTAACTCTGAATTTTGTTATTCAAAGCTAAGCGAACTCGCTACAACAACGAGAGAAACTGAAACCTGTAGGACCGTGTTCTACAGGTTTTTTTTGTGCCCAAATTTATGTAGAAGGTAAAAGTATGTTCCTTTAAAGCCACCCATTTAAAAAGAAATGAAGAATGGTTTGAGGGCGCAATCATATATATAGCAGGTAAGTCAGTAATGTGCTTTTAGATAAGTAGACTAACAAATTCTGAACAATTTAATTTAAGCATTTATTCTCATAACGAAAAAAGTCCGAAACCTAAAAAATAGGTTTCGGACTTTTTATGTCAGATGATAATCTTATTGATTATAGGCCATAGCTAAAGCCACTAATATAGTTGTAGAACACACCGCCTACACCGAGTGCCAACACACCAATGGTGCAAATGGCAAGGGCTATACGTGTGTAATTATCACTTTTGAAAGTGCATATTGGACTTTCGTTTGGCTTGATGTACATGGCCTTGACAATGAGCAAATAATAGTAAAGAGATATTACAGTATTTGCCAAAGCAATAAATACTAAGAGAGGATAACCAGCCTTAAACGCTGCCATGAATACAAAGAACTTTGAGAAGAAACCTGCAAATGGAGGTATACCAGCCAAAGAGAATAGGCATAGCGTCATGAGGAATGCTAATTTAGGATTGCTTTGGTATAGTCCATCGTAATCGCTAATGTTTATCTTACCTGAGTTCTCCTCTATTGTTGTCATGATGGCAAAGGCGCCAAGGTTAGAAACCATGTAAACCAACAGATAGAACACTAGGGCTGTCATGCCTTGTGCTGTACCATCCATAATGGCTAATACCAAGTAACCTGCTTGTGAAATAGCAGAGAATGCCATGAAACGCTTTAAGTTGTTCTGGCGAATGGCAAAAAGGTTGGCAATGGTGATAGATGCCACGATAATCCAATACATACCTGTGTTCCAGCTATAGAAGAGGTCGCTTTGTGCAAAGGCTTTCATAAGCACAGTGAGTAGCACAAATGCTGCAGAACCCTTTGAGATAACACTCAGATAGGCAGTAACAGAGGTTGGTGCTCCTTCGTATGTATCGGCTGTCCAAAGATGGAAGGGTACAAGCGAAATTTTGAAGCCCATACCGCTGATGAACAATACTAAACCAAAGATGCTAAGGAGTGAACCATCAAGTTGTGCACCGATTTCGTTGAAGTAGAGTGTACCAGTGGCGCCATAGATAAGAGATACGCCATAGAGTAATAGAGCGCTTGAGAAAAGAGCCAAAAGAATAAATTTGGCACCTGCTTCGGCACTTTCAAAGCGTTTCTTATCGTATGCAACTAATGCTGTAATGGGCACAGAGGCTAACTCTAAGCCAATGAAGAACATTAAGAAATGTCCGCTTGAAATCATAAAGTACATACCCAACAATGTGAAGAGTGTAAGCAAGTAGAACTCTCCTTGCTTTACAAGGTTCTCAGGGCGAGAGAGCCATTTGTGTGCCATAAGGAACACAACGATGGTACCAATATTGAGAACACTCTTCATAATTGTCATCATAGGAGTGTATTGATACATGCCACCAAAAGCCTCGCAAGCATTTGCTCCGCATGCGGGCAAGAAATTGCAAATGGTATGAATGGCAAGTAACACAACGGGAAGGCATGTGTTATAAACTCCTTTCCCGCTCTTCTTATCAGGACACATAAAGAGGTCAGCGATGAACAGTATGGTAATTACCGCCAACAATGACAACTCTTCATGCATATAGAGAAATTGTGAATAATCCATTGAATGATAATTGAATTAAATGGTTATTTAAAGGAAAGGATTTGAACTTGATACAGTCACTGCTGCTTGGTGGATGTGATCAACGATAGGTGCAACACCTGTTGTGATCATATCGCTTACCCACAATGGAGCAAGACCTAAGCCTGCTACTGCTACGATAAGGCAGATAACAGCAAAGCGTTCGTCCCAAGTAGCATCTGTGAGTTTGAGGTGATGTTCATTGGTGCAAGTGCCATAAAGTATCTTACCAACTACACGAAGAATGTAGACAGCAGTGATAACAATAGAGCAGCATGCTGCAATGGTTAGTACACGGTGGAAAGTATCAGCATTTTGGAATGAACCTACAAAGATTGTCATCTCTGCAATAAAACCAGAGAAACCTGGTAAACCTAAGTTGGCCAAACCTGCTATGATATAACCTACAGAAAGGAATGGCATAATGCGCATTAAACCATTCAACTCGCGAATATCGCGTGTATGTGTACGACCATATATCATACCGATGAGTGCAAAGAACAAGGCAGTCATCAAACCATGGCTTAACATCTGGAGCACTGCACCTGTACAAGCTGTTTGATTGAGCATGAGAATAGCAAACAGCACCATGCCACAGTGTGACACAGAACTATAAGCATTGATATACTTCAAGTCGGTTTGTACGCATGCACTAAATGCACCATATACAACAGAGATACCTGTGAGGATAAGGAATATCCAACCAAGCTCGTTAGCAGCTTCTGGCATCAAATACATAGCGATGCGGAAGCAACCATATCCACCCAACTTCATAAGTACACCTGCGTGAAGCATTGATACTGCTGTAGGGGCAGAAGCGTGACCATCGGGAGACCAAGTGTGGAATGGGAACAAAGCTCCAAGTACACCAAAGCCAATAAAGGTGAGTGGGAACCAAATGCATTGTTGCGCAAAAGGAATGGCATGTGCACCACCTGTGTGATTAGCTATTTCTACGATGTTCATGGTGTTGCCACCAGCACCATAGAAGATGCCAAAGATGCCGCACATCAAGAATGCCGAACCACCCATAAGCATCAATGTAAGCTTCATGGCTGCATATTCTTTTTTACCACTTCCCCATACTCCAATAAGTAAGTACATAGGAATAAGTGCTATCTCGTAGAACATGAACATGGCGAACATATCTACCGAAATAAAGAAACCAAACACGCCCAAGCTCAACAGTGTGAACCATAGGAAGTATTCTTTTGTGAGTGGTTTTAACTGCCATGAGGCAAATGTACCAGTGAAAACGATGACAGACGACAAAAGCAACATAGCTACTGATATGCCATCAACACCCACTGAATATTTAATGTGAAGTGGTTCAAACCAATTGAACGATGCTGTGTAAAGCATCTCCTCGGTATGACCCGCAGCACGATCGCCCAAGAAAGTAATGGTTAAGTATGCTGCCATTATAAGCAACAAACTGCTACCCGTTACCATCACCGCACGTACACCCTTCACATCTCTTGCCAACCACAAACCAAGTAGCATGACAAGTGGAATTAATACGAATAATGATAGAAAATTCATTGTGATGTTTTTTGTAGTTTAAAAGTGAATTGTTGTGCTTGTCATACTCTCTTTGTGTGTGCTACATGATGTTGTAGTAGCGTGGGGAGTAGTAATGCAAGCAAACTATTTCAGCTATTGAACTCTAATATTAAGCAAATGCCATAATTGCTAACAATATCAATGTGCCGAGCAAGAATACATAAGCGTATTTTTGAACAGAACCACTCTGCAAACCGCGGATGTTGTAGCTGAGAGTGTTAGCACCCCATGCAAGGAAGTTGAAGAAGCCATCTACAACGTGGCGGTCGAACCATGCAATGGGTTTTGAAATGTGTGCAAATATGATGCGGTGAGTGATATATTGGTAAACTTCGTCCATGTAGAAACGCTTATATGCCCAGCGATGAAGTTTTCCAAACTTCTCTGCAAGAGCGTCTGCTTTGGGTTGTTTTTCGCCAATATACATGTAAGTAGCCAAGAATATTGAAGCCACAGCTATCACGATAGATGTGCCCGCAACGTTCCAATCAAGGTGAATATCGTAGAGTTTACCATCTGCACTAACAAAATGACCGAAAGGAATGAAACCTGCAACAAGTGTTACTGCAGCAAGGAACATCAATGGGAAGGTCATTGTAAGTGGAGCTTCGTGAGGAGTGTGTTCTGCATGTAACTCTTTGTTTTCTGTACCCCAGAAAATACCATAATACAAACGGAACATGTAGAACGCTGTCATAGCTGCAATTGCTGTCATAATCCATCCCATTGCAGGTGAGTAAGCCATTGCTGCAGTAAGGATTTCGTCTTTAGAGAAGAAACCTGAGAATGGAGGAATACCAGAAATAGCGAGACAAGCTACGAGGAATGTGATATGGGTGATAGGCATGTATTTACGCAAGCCGCCCATTGCCGACATTTCGTTGCTGTGTACTGCATGGATGATGCAACCTGCTCCAAGGAACAATAGAGCCTTGAACATGGCGTGTGTAAACAAGTGGAACATAGATGCCATATAGCCCAATGAACCAACGTGTTCATGACCTGTTGCATATTCAGTGCATACACCCAATGATACCATCATAAATGCTATCTGAGAGATAGTAGAGAATGCAAGCACACGCTTGATGTCGCTTTGGCAACATGCAACTGCTGCAGCATAGAAGGCTGTAAATGCACCCACCCAAGCCACGATGTGTAGTGTGTTAGGAGCATATTCAATCCATAAGGGGAATAGGCGTGCAATTTGGAATACACCTGCAACCACCATTGTAGCAGCGTGGATAAGGGCTGATACAGGAGTAGGACCTTCCATGGCATCGGGCAACCAAATGTGCAGAGGGAACATAGCACTCTTACCAGCACCACCAATAAACATTAAGAATAATGCTGTAGGTAGCATCATTGCGCCTTGTGCAAAACCTTCTTGATTGAATTGGAAACCAAATGAATGGCAGTAGTAGCCATAGATAAGAATGCCAATTAAGAAGAAGAGGTCGGCAAAACGTGTTACGATAAACGCCTTCTTCGATGCTGCAATAGCTGCAGGCGAAGTGTAGTAGAAGCCAATGAGCAAGTAAGATGATACACCCACCAACTCCCAGAACATGTACATTTGGAAAATGTTGGTTGCAACCACCAAACCGAGCATTGACATGGTGAAGAGGCTAAGGAATGCATAGTAACGTTGAAATCCACGTTCGCCATGCATGTAGCCAAACGAATAGATGTGCACCATGAGTGATACCGTAGAAATGACGATTAACATCATTACTGATATTGGATCAAGCATGATACCCATATCAAAGCTGAGACCTTTTACAAAGAAAGGTAGCCACTTAAAGTTGTAGGGCATCAGCGTGGGAAGCACGCCCTCTGCCGTACGCGCAGTCTGAAAGAAATACTCATAGGCTGTGTAGTATGACATTACTGCCACTGCACCAAGTACTATGGTACCTACCAATCCTGCTGCTTTATGGCTGAACCATTTACCGAACACTCCGAGTAGGAGGAACGAGAAGAATGGCAGCAAAAGAATAAGAATTGTATAATCCATTGTAAGTGAGTTTAAGAGTTAAGAGTTTCGTTGGTTGACAGCAAGTTGTATTATTTGCTTTCTTATATAGAAAGCTTTGTTGCTATCATATGCTGAAACTTCTAAGCCTTTCAACTTTAAAATTTGTTTACCACTTCATCTTCTCGAGTTCATCTACCTGAATATTTTTAATCATTCGGTAAATGTTTATCATGATAGCTATTGCAATAGCACTCTCAGCTGCCGAAATAGCAATAGAGAAGAGTGCGAAGAAATAACCTTCATTACCCTCGGGATAAAGCATGCGATTAAACACTGCAAAATTAAGGTCGGTGGCATTGAGCATAAGTTCCACCGAGAGGAGAATGGCCAACGTGCTGCGACGAGTCAAAAAACCGAAAACGCCTGCAAACATCATAATGGCTGAAATGATTAAGATATATTCTATTTGAATCATAATGCAAATGTTAGCGTTTACGAGCAATTATCAATGCGCCTATAATGCAAGCGAGGAGCAAAACACTCACTGCCTCGAATGGCAGTAAATAGCCACCTTCGCCTGATGACAGCATATTGCGACCAATTGAATCGATTGTTGTGACAGCGCTGGCGGTTTCGCTTGGAGCTGATAGAACAGCAGCTTTGAAACTATGTGAAAGAACCACACCAATAAAGGCTAAGAAACCAACAAAACTCAACACAAAGCCCCAAGAGGCATCTTTAATTTTGCGTTTGAAGATTTCTTGATCTTTCGCACCTTCTGTCAGCAAGATAGAGAACACATACAACACGATGATACCGCCTGCATATACAATAACTTGTGCAGCACCAAGGAATGTGTAGCCCATCAAGAAATACATACCTGCTGTGCCCAAAAGCACAAAGAACAAGTAAGTGGCAGCACGCACAATACTCTTAGTTAGCACCGTTGCTATAGAAGAGAGCACCATTAATACCGCCAAGATGACGAACATGATATTTTGTGAATTCATGAATTGTGAGTTTATTAGTTTACAGCATTTTATAATGACTATAGACTATTCAACTAATTAAAGATATTACTTTTCTTCAACGTGACTGCCTGGATGATTGAGTTGCTTAACCAATTTGGTACGATCGAACACCGCGTTCTCATAACTTTGGTCGAACTCAATAGCATGGTGTGGGCAAGCACGTGTGCAGAGCATGCAGAACATACAAGCACCAAGGTCGTATTCGTATTTCACAAGACGTTTTTTCTTTTTTCCGTCTGGTGTTTCATAGAATTCGCTTGTTACTTTAATTGTGCCATTAGGGCAAGCCATCTGACACAGTCCGCAACCCACACATTTGTGCTCATTATGCTCATTATGGGGCATTGTGAGCGAACCGCGGAAACGATCGAACATTTTGTTTGTTTCGCGGTTTTCGGGGTATTGCTCGGTAATCTTTGGGGTAAAGAACTCGCGCATGGTTGTTTTCAAACCAGTGGTAAGGCTCTTCAATCCATCAACGACACCGCCTATATAACTTTTTTCTTCCATGAGAAATGATTTGTAATATTAGAATGTCCAGCCCATAGCTACGCAAAGTGCCATGAGCACGAGGTTTACCATGCTAAATGGTACAAGATACTTCCACTCAAGCGAAAGAATTTGGTCAATTCTCAAACGAGGGAAAGTCCAGCGCAACCACATAAGCAAGAATACCACAAAGAATGTTTTACCAATAAACCATACGGCACCTGGAATAAAGTCCATTACACCGTTAAAGCCATCAAGACCATAGATGTGTAATGGTGCCCAACCACCGAGGAAGATGGTAGAAGCCATACCAGCGCAAATAAAGAGGTTAAGGTATTCTGCCAAATAGTAGTAGCCAAAGTGCATACCTGAATATTCGGTATGGTAACCTGCAGTAAGTTCGCTTTCGCATTCAGGTAAGTCAAATGGACCACGATTACACTCAGCGTTACCAGCTACCAAATAGATAAGAAATGCAATGATTGCTGGGATGTGACCACGGCAGATGTTCCATCCGTTAAGGTATTGGTCTTGGCAGATTTCGCTAAACGACATGGTGCCAGTCAAGCAAATCATGGCAAGCATTGTCATACCGATAGAGAGTTCGTAACTAATGATTTGTGCACCACTACGCATGGCACCAATCAAAGAATACTTGTTGTTACTACTCCAACCAGCAAGTAAGATACCTACAACACCTATTGACGACATTGCAAGGAAGAAGAATACACCTACATTGAAGTCGATGATTTGTGCGCCCTTGTTCCAAGGAAGACAAGAGAAAGTGACCATTGAAGCTGTGACTACAAGAAATGGAGCCAAGTTGTGCAAGAATAGGTCGCTTTGGCGCATACTGATAATCTCCTTTGTCAGCATCTTAAATACGTCGCTGAACACTTGGAGAAGTCCCCATTTACCTACACGCATCGGGCCAAGACGGCATTGGAAGAACGCACAGATTTTACGTTCCATGTAGATAAGGGCGATGGCAAACACAGCATAAAGTGTGATGATGACCAAGGCAACGAGTATGCTTTCAGTAAGAATAGCTCCCCATTCGGCAAAACCGAGTGTATTGGTCAAGAAACTGTGTAACCAAGTTGTTACTATATTAAAATCAAACATTTTTGGAGTTTATGAGTTTATGAGCTTTCATAGAGTGTTAATGCAACAATGTTAATGTATGCACATCTACTCTTATTCTCTTTTAACTTATTAAACTTATTGATTATCGGTCGATATCAGGAACCACATAGTCTACAGTACCACCAATGGTGATAAGGTCGGCTAACATGTTGCCAGAGCAAGCGGTGTCCATCACAGCAACCAATGGCAAACCTGTTGAACGATAGTGCAGACGATAGGGTGATTTATCTCCCTTGCTCTCGATGAACACTCCCATACGGCCACGGCTACCTTCAACCTCGCTATAGAATGTACCAACAGGAAGTTTGATGATTGGTTTCATCTTTTCTTGGTAGTTACCTTCTGGGATATTGTCTATAAGTTGTTCAATGATGTTCAAACTTTCCATGATTTCGTCAAGACGAATCATGTAGCGAGCAAATGAGTCACCTTCTGTACGAACAATCTCTTTAAAGTCTACGCGGTCGTATGCAGCGTACGGACGGAGTTTGCGCAAGTCGTTGTGCCAACCAGAAGCACGTCCTGTGCCACCTGTACAACCAAACGAGATAACTTGTTCTTTAGTTAGAACACCAACGCCCTTCGAACGGTTTTGGAAGATTACGTTACCTGTAAAGATATCGTGATACTCTTTGATGTGTTGGCGCATCCATACGATGAACTCTTTTACACGCTTTTGGAAGTTGGGGTGAATATCATACATCACACCACCAATTGTGTTGTAGTTCAAGATAAGACGTCCGCCACAAGTCTCTTCAAATATATCAAGTATCTTTTCACGGTCGCGGAATGCATAAAGGAATGCGGTTGTAGCACCAAGGTCTTGGCACAAGCAACCAAAGAACAATATGTGAGAGTCGATACGTTGCAACTCGTCCATGATGGTACGAATTACTTGTACGCGGTCGCTCACCTCAACGCCCATTGCTTGCTCAATACACATACACAATGCGTGACGATTTTGCATAGCGCCAAGATAGTCCAAACGGTCGGTAAGAGCCAACGTTTGAGGATAGGTCATCTTTTCGCTAATCTTCTCTACGCCACGATGAATATAGCCCAAAACTGGGTCTACCTTGCGAATTGTTTCACCCTCAAGAGCCACACGGAAGTGAAGCACGCCATGGGTTGAAGGGTGCTGAGGACCGATGTTTACCACGTAGTCGTCATCGCCAAATATTTGATGTTCAACCTTTGTGATAGTGCCATCTTGTTGCATTTGATACTCATAAGTCACATCTGCCAATGGTTCATTGGTCATGTGTTGAGGGTCAAATGGGTTATCCTTCTCAGGGTCATTGTCCTTACGGAAAGGATAGCCTACCCAATCTTCGCGCATAAAGATGCGACGCATGTCGGGATGGTTCGTGAAGATGATGCCATAGTAGTCGTAAACTTCGCGCTCGTAGATATTGGCAATGTCCCATAGGTCGCTAACCGAAGGAATCATTGGGCTCTCACGGTCGGTAGTAACGCACTTTATGCAAGCTTGCTTTTTGTTCTCAGTGTTTTCAAGTTGGTAAACCACACCAAGACCATCTTCCATCCAGTCTTCGCCTACAAGGTTGAGCAAAAGGTCCATGCCCTCTTCGTCGTGCAGACGTTTCATTTCAGCATGAAGGTTTGCTGGCTCAACTACTTTGGGCTTAAGTTCATTAATAGCAGGTTTTGCAGGTGCGGCAGCAGGACGTGCGGCTGCGGGGCGTGCTGCAACTTTGGGTTGGGCAGCAGCAGGAGCAGCAGGTTTCTGACCCTCTGCGCTTTGTTTAGCTGTTGGGTTTAGTTCTTCGCTCATGCTTCTTCCTCCTCTTTATAGATTTCATTTTCTTTTTCTTCGGCAGCAACCTTAAATGGATCTTTTTGTTTGCGGTTAGTAGTACCAAAGAAATTTTCAACTTTAACGATACGTTGCAACTGCATCATGCCGTATAAGAACGACTCTGGACGCGGTGGGCAACCAGGTACGTACACATCAACAGGTATAATTTTGTTTACACCATTTAGCACGTGGTAAGACTTTGTAAAAGGTCCACCTGAGATTGAGCAACCGCCTATGGCTACCACGTATTTAGGGTCTGCCATTTGGTCGTAAAGACGGCGAAGCACAGGTGCCATTTTGGTAGTGATAGTACCACAAACCAATATCACGTCGGCTTGGCGTGGACTGTTACGTGTTACCTCAAAACCAAAGCGTGCAATGTCGTAACGTGCAGCGCACACAGCCATAAATTCAATACCACAACAACTTGTAGCAAAGGTTAATGGCCAAAGAGAGTTTGAACGGCCCCAGTCGATGAGGTCGTCGAGCTTGCGCACCACTACGTTTGCGCCGCCCGCATTGAGTTCTTCAACGAGCTTTTCGTAAGTCTCGTTGTCCTTAAATTCCTCGTAAGGAATCGACTTGATTTTTGCTCTTTTCATTGCCATTTCAACGCTCCTTTCCTCCAGGCATAAGCGAGGCCCAGAACTAAAATAAACAGGAAGAAGAGCACGCTCAACAGTCCGGCAGGACCGAAAGAGCGCATAACGACTGCCCATGGGAATAGGAACATCGTTTCAACGTCGAACATCAAGAAGAGTATTGCAAACAAATAGTAACCCACACGGAACTGCATCCATGAGCGTCCGCGAGTAGGTATACCACATTCGTAAGCTTCCTCTTTTTGAGCGTTGTAGCTACGTGGGGATATCAGCTTGGCCAATATCGTTACAATGCCTACAAACGCCAACCCTGTCAGCAATGCAGTGACAAATAAGGTAAAGTTCATAGCTCTTTAAATGTTATTGTTAATAAATATGTGATTAATCGTTTAAGCCTTGAGCAAGTAGAATTTTCTGCGTGCTCAAAACTTGCTTAAAGACAAAAATCTAACGTAAAACGTGGGCTTTATGGATTTTAAAAGACGAAAAATCCGCCTCATCAAGGAGTTAGGGCAACCTTGACGTGCGGACACAAAAAATCTGCGAATGAACACACTTGTTCACCGCATCCCACTGTTTTTTACCAGTTGCACACATTGATGGTGTGCTGACATAGTAGCCCTTTTTCACGTTGTTCTCGTCTTTTTGCAAGTGCAAAATTAGTGTATGGCATGATAATGACAAAACGAAAACTCAAAAGTTTTTAAAAAATATTTCTTTCTGTTCTTGTTTTATAAATGCATCTTTATTTATACGTTGTTTTTTTAGATTTAAGGTAGCTATAAAAAAATAGTATTGGCAGGTTAAGCAAAAACTGCTCAATCTGCCAATGTCTTTATTAGTGACCAATAACAATCACCTTGATGTAATCTTTCAGTCTAAACGGACCTTTATGATAGCCTCCTTGCGAATCGTTTACGAGCAGTAGTGTTTGCCTACCATCGTGAAGTGTCTGTCCAAGACACATACCCTCGTAATTGGCAAAGTCTATCTTAAATGGATGTACTGCCGTTTGCCATTCTGTAAGTAGTTGTTTTTTTAGAAATATTGTATCATCTTCATTGTCGAGTTTTGTGGTAGAGCTTATGGCCTTACCAGTTGAAGGGTCTACCACAAAAAGCTTACATATCACCTTGCTGCCAAGGCCCGCTGGGGTGATATTGGCTTCGCGTTCTAACACAAGCAGCCGTCCATCGGGCAGTGCTGTTAGGTCTGTCACACCATTTACATAGATTTTTCCAAAGTTTGAAATTTGCCTGTTGTCCATGCGATAGGCATATTGTAGGGTAGGTTGTAATTGGTCGTCGAAGGCTTGCAAACGCAACACATTAGCCTTAGTAGCTGGGGTAAGTGCGCTCACAGCATAACCATCTGAGCGCAAGGTGCTTTCGCTTGTTGTCCAAAATAAGTGATGTTTGCTGTCATAACACAAAGCCTCAAAGCCATAGTTTGGGTATGTGTTGGCAAGAGCGAATGCTGTAGGTACGTTGAGTTCTCGCCCTGTAGGTTGTCCTGTAGCAAGGCTATATTCAAGTATTTTTTGGTCGCCTTCGCCACTTATGAAAATTGTATTTTTTGTAGGAAAATAAGCTACACCTTCACAGTCGCGAATGCATATGCCTTTAGCATCTACTTTGGCCTTTTTGTTACCTCTAAACTCCTCAAGTTGCACATGAGTTATCTGTCCGGTGAGTTTGCTCTGTTCTATTTTAAATATAAAGAAACCATCAGCTGGTTCCTTATCGCTCACCAATGCATAGCGGTTGTTGCCCAAGGCGGTTATACCGCTATATTGAGCTGCACCAATATGCCATTTGGCAAGCGATTGTTGCTTAAGCTGTATGGCTGTTTGTGCCACCATCAAGTGTGATGATGACAAAAGCATGAAGCATGTCATGGCAAAAAAGCCCTTAACATTCTTACAAATAGTTGCAGATAGTTTTTTCATATATAATAATAGTAATTTCTCTATTTGTGCATTATTCTACAGATGTTTACTCATCGAGCAAGAGGTCCATAACCATAGGTTGTGCTGCCATAAACATGGCTGCCAAACCGCCTGGCGTTACAATGCTATCGGGCTTCTCGTCGGTTAGGCTCACACGGCCATTTTCCACCTTATACCATCCGTTGTTTTCGGGAATATCAAGGTCGCCGTCCACACCAATGTGTAGCTGAAAACCTGGATTAGGCATTGCTATAGCCGAAAGAAAGCGTGGCACATTTATCACACGTGCCATGGCATAAGGTTTAACTTCCTTGCTCGAACCAGGCAAGCAGAAGCGTCGATACACTTTATCAACCTTGCATTCGCGGCAAAGATAGTCAACAAAGGCTGCGCGTGTGGCCGTTTCGGTTATAGCCAATGTGCGCACGTACACCCGTCCGTTAGGTTCTTTAACAGCCAGACAAAAACCCACTATGCGGCGTTTGCGACGAGCCACAAGCACGTACCCATCCTCGGCATCGGCAGCTTCGAGCGCTGCAAAAAAGTCGTTCTCTGAAGGGTGAATCATAAAGGGGAGGTCGGCTGTGAGTCGGTGATAAAAAACGTAGAGTTCCTGTCCCCATTCGTCGGGACGCGTCACTTCTATTTTATCAAAAGCACCGTCGTTGCTCACATCGAGTGGCAGTTCTTGGCGGTAAACGGCGGTCCAAAACGCGCCATGTTGCGGTTTCTCGTAAAACTGGCGCATTTCTTCATCAGCAGGAATAAGGAAACTCATGGCAGCTCCCTGCTTGTATAGTCGGCGGTGTGCCTCGTGTATAAGGTTCGAAGCAAAGCCATGGTTGCGGAATGCGGGCAGTGTGGCAAGTCCTGAAATATAGCCTACATGAAGCACCGAACCATAGAATGTCCAACGGTAAGGAATGAGTTGAGTGGCAGCTACCACCTGTCCGTTGTGGCGTATGGTTAGATTGTTATTGTCGGTATATTTCTCGTCGAAATAGATGTTTATAAAGTCTTCACTATCGTTAAAGCATGTGCGCCATAGGTCGCGTGTTTGCTGTTTTATTTCTTCGGGTGAAAGTAGCATGGTTAGCTTGTTATAGTAATTTTAAATGATTTTAGTATGTTTTTTGGGGGCAGCAAGAGCCTGTTTGTTACATCCCTAAAGGATGTTTAGTCATAACGGCATATTTGTGTAGCAGAATTTCTGGATGGTAGGATAGCTTAGAGTGTCGCAAGCCTGGTATGCTCATGTCCTCCTCGCGATTGATGTGCACATATTGCTCTGGCAATGAACGAACAAAGTCGCGGTTAATGGTTTGAAAAATGCCCTCATACCTTGTGTCTGCTTTCTCAACACACACATCAAACGTGTCGTGGTTGATAGGCGATCCGTAGGTAAATGCCACAATCTCGTCATCTATGCTCAGTACGCCCCCCTGTGCACTGAGGTGATCCCAATACTTAAAAGCATTTTCCAAAGCCCTTCTCTCGTGTTGTGAGTCGATGCGTTCTTCCTCGTTTTCAAACTCTTTGTTCTTCATCCATTGGCTGTCAAGTTCCAAACATTGAGCAAACAAGTTGGGCGTGAGTGCACTAAATTGGTAGTTGGGATATTGATTTACAAAGCGATTTACAAAGTTGCGCTTGGCTTGCAACTTTTTGCCTGCAAGCGTAGAGAGCGTTTGTCGCGAGTAGATATATTCAGAGTAGTGGCGGTCGGAGGTGGCATAGAAGTAGCCCGGCATAGCCTCGTCAAGCATAGCAAACGATGCCTCGCATACGCCGAGCATTAAAAACGGATGCCCATGTTGTTTAGCATCTTCCATCATGTCTGAAAGCACCTCCTTATAGTTGCCATTACCCACTGGGACTAAGTAAGCCAAGTGTCCGTCTGAATAAAAGCGAAACAATAGGAATTCCTTGTAAAAAGCCACTTCTGTGTTGTAAAGAAATTGCCAGCATACAAGGTTCATAATGCTCAAATCGCAGATGCGCATTTCTGATGGAAATACGCATTGTTGTATCAAAGTTTTATCTTCAATGCTGAGTGTATGAAAAGGTATCATAAGTGAGTGTTGTCTATAGATTTTTGTATGTTGTAAAAAACTAAAAGGGGGCAAGTGTGCAAAAACACTTGTTTGGTCTGCCTTTCAGAAGTTAACTTTTACAGCGCAAAGGTATAGTTTTTTTCTCCTTCAAAGGTAGATACACTTAACGAGAGCGAGTCTCTGCCGTTTTGCAATAAGTTTGCTAAAGGTCGTAGTGGAAGAGATAGGTATGTGTCGCGGGTATAATAGAGCGGGTCGTTGTTTTGACTATGAACTAAATGCACCTTCATCGTTTTGCTGCCGTTGGCATTTGTCACAAAGTCTGTTTGGTTAAATCCAAAATAGTGTACCCCCGTAGCACTGCCTTTCACTGCCAACCTAAGGTTTATATAGTGTTTCCCTTGCCAGCATGTGGTCACACCGAGAGCGTCGTAAGTACGCTTTTCTTCGCTGAATTTCATTACCTTAGGCGTAAGTACAGAGGCCATATCCTTGATGGTTGTTTTACCGTCTGTGCCTACCACATACAGGGCTTGTATGCGATATATAGAATCGGCTTTTAGCCTATTAAGCGGCGAACGCAGAGTCAGTATTTTACCATTGTCAAGCTCCATGCTCACGGCAGCACCTTGTGCATTGGCAGAAAGCTCTGCCAACGAGAACTGGTAGGCTTCAAGCGGTTCCTCGTCGTTGCTGCACGAAGTAGCAATGCCTACAATGGCCAGTAAGCACAATAGTAACTTATGCATTTACCCTAAAGCCTTGAGGTGGTTAATCAGTGGATTAGCATACATGGTAAGTATGCGCTCGCGCAGGAAAGCCTCGTCTTTGTTGGCAAGGTCGATAAGCGAAAGGCGTTGCTGCAAGTAAGCCTCAAATTTTTGTTTTTGCTCATCCGTATAGTGTGCAGCAAATTCGGTAGTGTTGTGCAACAAGTCGAGCGCCACGTAATTGTTGGCATAAACTTCGTAGGCACCATGAATTTGCTTGTCCATGCGTTCGGCAATAGCCTTGTATATCTCGTTTTTAGGCAATGAACTATATTCGTCAATCCACGTGTTGATAGGCGTAGTTATGCGATATTTCACCTCTCCTTTATAGCCCATAATGCCCGTTTGCATGTTCAATAGGTCGTCTTGTCGGCTCTTCTTAAATGCAGCATCGTCGCGTTTTTGCTGAAATTCTTTAGCTTTAAGATAATCGCATGGGTCGTATTCGTAAGAGATACTTAGCGGAACGATGTTGAGCGATTTTATGCGTTCGATAATGCTACCTTCGCCACCCATAGCCATCATTTTGAGTATTGACTCTTGCGTGCGGTCGTTTGAGTCCTTGGCGCGTCCCTCGCGTTGAGCTATCCAAATGCCGTTGCCATTATGGGCTATGGCATAGTGCATATACTCGCTCATGCGCTTGCTCGATAACAACATTTCGCGCATGCCCACAGAGCGTTGCACGATAAACGATTTATTAAGTCTGACAAGTGTTTTTATCCAAGGATAAATGAGCAGATTGTCGCCTATAGCAATCTCTATGGTGTTGCTAAAGCCTGCGTCAATAAGCAAAACGTCGAGAAATGCTGAGTCGAGCACAATGTCGCGGTGGTTCGACACAAAGGTATAGCTCTCGTTGCGAGCTGATAAGGGTATGGCATCGGCATCGAGGGTAAGTCCTGTAGAACATTTTGCCACTAACTGCTTGAGTAGCGGATAGAAAGCCAACTTTTGCACATCTAATATGGTTTTGCACTGTTTCAGTTGTGCTTTTAGTGCATTAAGAGGCATGTTAGGAAAGAACTGTTGCACGATGCCACAAAATTGTGGGTCGGCAAACAATTGGTCTATTGCAGCCGGAATTTCTTCGGGTAGCAATGGGCGTATGGCGTCAAAATCATGTATGTTCATGGCATATTATTTTTTAAGAAGGTGTTCAAAATTAATTGATAT
>DJEH01000074.1:0-39776 GCA_002431845.1 Prevotellaceae bacterium UBA5903
TCTTAGGGTATAAGGATACGTATTCTTAGGGTATAAGGATACGTATCCTTAGAGTGTTAGAAAGGCTTTATAAGATAGGAAGAAGGGGAGAACAGGACGAAGAATGTTTAATAGTGTAAAATATCAGGGTCACATTGTTAATTCCTTTAACATTTTGTTTCTATTTTGAATGTTCAGAATGTCAATAAAAGTTACCAAAAAGTAGGTGGGATGGTTCTGAAAACAACGCTATGTTTCAGAACCATCCCACGCTTTTATCAGAATAAATACAATAAAAGGAATTATTGTACACCTAAGCCTTTGTTGATAGCATTAGAGAGTTTAGTAGCACCTTTCTTAATAGCTTCATCAGCCTTTTTGTTAGCTTTTTCAACGGCTGCATCGCGTTTTGCCTTAGCATCGTTGGCTGCTTTAGTAGCAGCAGCTTTGGCATCACTCTTAGCTTTGTTCACAGCCTTTTGGCCTGCAGCTTCGGCAGCAGCCTTGGCCGCAGCGGGGGCAGCCTTTGCAGCACTTACGGCCTTGTTTGCAGCTGATTTTGCAGCATTTACGTCGTTCTCTACAGCTTGAGCAGCACCTTGTGCCGCATTTTTAACGTTTTGTGGAGCATTAGCTACAGCATTTACAACGTCTACAACCGTGACCGATTGAGGGTCGATGTTCTTAATTTCATTAGCATGATTCTGTAGGTATGTTTGCAATTTTGAAGCATAAGCTTGAGCAGCCTCCGTGTTGCCCGATGCTTTGAGTTCTGCCACTTTTTGCTGAATATTGGCAACAGATTGTTTAACCATTTCTGGATTGCTCTTGCCGGCTGCAATAGCCTTGTCAAGTGATTGGATAGCCGCATCAGCATCTTGACTTGCAGTTTGTGCATCGGCGTTTGCGCTAGTATTCGTATCAGAAGTTGCATCGCTGATTGCTGAGTCGGCAATAGCAGCAGAGTCGGCACCAGTGGTAGCATCGCTTGTTTTGTTTCCGCCACATGAAGCAAATGAAAGGGCTGCAAAAGCAGCTGCTACGATAAATAATTTTTTCATTGTAAAATATTTCTATTTATTGAGTATTAAGTAGGTATTCAAAATAATTTATATAAGTATGAACACCTACTTATAATGAATTAAAGGGTGAATTTAAGCCTGTTCTGCCAATTTAGTTTGAAAAGCTAAGGCATACATGCGCACTTGTTTAATCATGGCTAAAAGTCCATTAGAACGTGTTGGCGACAAATGCTCGGTAAGCCCTATTTTGTCAATAAAATAAAGTTTAGCATCGAGTATATCTTGCGGTGTGTGGTGATTGACCACGCGTATAACAAGCGACACTATGCCCTTTACAATCAAGGCATCGCTCTCGGCACGGAAGTCGAGTAGTCCATTGTGTTCTTCGCATACAATCCACACGCGGCTCTGACAACCATCTATAAGGTTCTGATCAGTTTTTTCGTTTGCAGGAAGTGGAGCTTGCTCTTCGCCCAGGTCGATAAGCAATTGATAACGATCCATCCAATCGTCGAGTTCGCAAAACTCCTCAATGATTTCGTCTTGAGTTTCGTTGATAGTCATTGTTGATATGTTGTTATGAATTTATCAAACAAAAGTTGTGATTTGTTGATAAGCAATATTTTTCTATTGTTCCGAAAGGAATTGGATGAGCGTTTGTCCAACTCCACGTAGTGTTTCCTTTGATATGTTTTGTGGCGTATCGTTGATGGTATGCCATGTAACACCAAAAGAGTTTTCGCCTTCAACAAATGGGATGATGTCGATTGTGGGTATGCCTGCAATCTCGTTCATAGGCACATGATCGTCTTGTGCATATCCACCATCTGTGGCTTGAAAAAGGTTAGACGCTCCAGCACGTGTGGCTGCATCCCACACACGCACCATAACGTCGCGTGCGTAGCGCATGCTCACCCCTTCGTAGGCAAATCGTGCATCGGTTCCTCCCACCATATCGAGTAAAATGCCAAACTTAGCTTTGTAGCCTTTGGCATGAGGGTGCTTGGCCCAATACTGCGAGCCTAAGCACCAATCAGAGCCATCTTGCGGTGCTTGAGAGGATGCCCAATCGGGGGCACCATAGTCCTCAGAGTCAAAGCAAATGAAGTCTATACCCACATTTGGCTTAAGCTGTTTGAGGCAACGAGCCACCTCAAGCATTACTGCCACACCACTTGCACCATCGTTGGCAGCCATAACAGGTTCATGGCGTTTGGTAGAGTCTGGATCTTGGTCGGCCCACGGACGACTCTCCCAATGAGTGCAGATAATGATGCGATCTGTTAGCTCAGGACGATAAGCTGCAATAATATTAGTAGACTTAAGCACCTTGCCGTCCCATGCCTTAAGATTGGCATTCTGCTCGGTGACATTAAGACCTAAAGTTTTAAAAGCATTAACAATATATTCTTTGCACTTATCGTGTGCCACAGAGTTGGGGGTGCGTGGTCCGAAATCGCATTGTTTCACCACCGAAGCATAAGCCGAGTCTGCATTAAACTTTACGCTGGTTACGGCTATGGTATCGGTGCTTTCGCCCTCATTGTTATTGGTTTTATTGCTTTTACATGCGGTGAACAAGCATAGAGAAGAAAGCACTATGCAAGCACCAACACCGCTGATTGCTTTTTTTAAAATTTTATTTTGCATACTGGAAAATCAGATTTTATAAAGCTGAATTTTGTACCTGAGACATTACTCTGAGCCAATTACCTCCCCACACCTTTTGCAAGTCGTGAATGGTTAAGCCCTCTGCCAAAAGGCGGCGTGTAAGGTTGATAAGCTCTGATGCGCATGCACATCCTGGCACACCGCCATCGCCATCGAAGTCGCTCCCGATGCCTACGTGGTCGATGCCAGCAACGCATATCATGTGCATAAGGTGGCGGACGATATCGTCGATAGTAGCGGGGTGGCTCTCTTCGTCAAGACGAAGGAAGCCATGATAGAACGTTACTTGAGCCACGCCACCAGCCTTGGCAAGTGCACGCAATTGGTCGTCGGTAAGGTTGCGTGGGTGGTTGCAAATGGCCTTGCTCGAGGCGTGCGAGCATACGATGGGTTGGCTGCTACATTGCAGAGCATCGTAGAAAGAAGTTTCGGCTGCATGGCTCAAATCTACCATAATGCCACAACGATTCAACTCTTTTACCACCTCTCTACCAAAGTCAGAAAGGCCACCATGCTCGTTGTTAGAGCGACGGGCGGAGTCGCAAATATCGTTGTCGCCGTTGTGACAAAGCGTGATGTAGACTACGCCCATCCTCTTGAATAGCTCAATATTAGCAAGATCTTTGCCTATGGCATAGCCGTTTTCAATACCACGCATGATAGAGAGTTTGCCCTCAAGCTTGTTATGGTATAGATCGTCAGGGGTACGGGCTAAAGCCACATTGGGCGCAATGTTTACGCGATGCTCAATCTCTGCCAGGATGTCTATGGTTTGCTTTGTTACCTCTTTTTCAGTATGTTCGTCGCGCTCACCCTGCGGCAGATAAGCTACCATGGTAGAAACATCGAGGTGGCCTTCACGCATCTTGGGGAAGTCTACAAGCAACTGCTTGTCGCGCTCAGTAAGGCATACACCCTTGTCAAAAAACATAGGAGTATCGCAATGCGAATCGAGTGTGAGTATGCTACGATGCACGTTTTTGGCCTTGCTAAACGATTGAGCTTCGGCTATAAAGTGCTTAAATAGGGGCATCATACAGTCGTTGCCATCGAGTGTAAAACACTCTGGATGCCACTGCACGCCCACAATGCTTTTCATCTCACAGCTCTCTATTGCCTCAATCACGCCATCGGCCGAATGTGCAGTAGCCTTGAACTTTGGCCCTGTCTCGGCCACAGCTTGGTGATGGAAGGAGTTTACGGCAAAGCGTTTACCAAATAGTTTATGCATGAGCGACCCCTCGGCGCTTTCAACAAAGTGAGTGGCAACTGTGCGATCAGCATCTTGCGAGTGCTTGATGAGATTGGCATGGGGTAGGGAGGTGCGTATGTCTTGCATCACCTTGCCACCCAATGCAGCCACAAGCATCTGTATGCCACGGCAAATGCCTAACATTGGTATCTGGCGGTTGTATGCCAAACGGATAAGTTGTAGCTCAAACTCATCGCGCTCGTGGTTGATGTTATGGAGCGCAGGCACAGGGTCTTCGCCCAGCAATATGGGATTGAGATCGGCCCCGCCAGAGAGCAACAAACCATCAATGCGTTCGAGCAAATCGACCATAGAGTCGTTGATGTTGCGTGTGGGCGGGATAACCATAGGTATGCCACCTGCCTTCTCTATTGAGCGGAAATAACCGGGCAAGAGTTTGAGTTGCCCCTCATCATAGTTGCCAGTTATGCCAATAATAGGATGCGTGCCTAATGAGGCAAGCGCATTTGAGTTGATATCCATTGCTGCTTGTTATCAGAGTTGTTTTTTCTTTGCTTTTCTACGCAAAAAATCCTTTCTATGACCTTCTCCCTCAGGAAACCAACCTTTGTCTACTCGCTCTCTTTGTTCAAAAAGTTCGAGTATTGACCATAAGGCTGAAAAGCCTATTACCCCCACTATTGCGCTCAGAAATACGTTGGATAAGAACAAGGCTCCAACTATGCAGCCTATGCCCACAAGCAGGAATATCCACCACGGACGTGTGCCGCAATGGTACTCTGTTTTGATGACAATAGGGTGGAATAAGCCTATAATTAGAAACGTGGCTAAACCTATAAGTGCTCCAGTAAAGGTCATGGCTAAATGGGATGTTGGATAGTAATTAAACTTAATCTTCTTGTAAGCAAACGGGCACTGTGCGATTGATACTTTGCTCTAATGAGATAAGCGTCTCGGTGGAGATTACTCCATGTATCTCTTGTATATGGTTGTTGAGCAAATCCATAAGATGCTCGTTGTCGCGCGAGTAGAGTTTGATAAGCATGGTGTAGGGACCTGTGGTGAAATGACACTCAACTATTTCGGGTATCTTTTCGAGTTGTTCAGCCACACCTTTATACATTGAGCCTCTTTCGAGCTTTATACCTACATAAGTACATGTGCTATATCCAATGCTCTTAGGACACACGGTATAGCCCGAGCCAGTTATAACACCTGCCTCAATAAGACGCTGAACGCGCTGGTGAATAGCTGCGCGCGATACACCGCATACTGCTGCAACATCCTTAAACGGAATGCGCGCATTAACTGATATAATCTTCAGTATTTTCAGATCTAAAAGATCTACCTTTTCCATATTTATTTCTTTATCTATGTGTTTTAGGTTTTAAATCTTTGTTTTCTTCGGAAAGTAGCAAAAGGTAAGTTATATGCTGCTTTTTTGCATAAAAACGCAGTAATACCTCTTTGTTGCAAAGGTAATGTAAGGGTTTAAAAGAACAAAGTGAAAATGAAAAAAGTTTTTCATTTTCACTTTGTAATATCATACCATAAAGTTGCTACAAAATGATTATATCGGTGCTTTTATAGTTGTGATAAAATATGCAATCATCTGCTAATTTAATATGACAAAATGCTGCATAATAATAGAGTAGGAGAGGGCAATTTTGTTGTTAAAAACAATAATGAGGTATGACTTTGCTTACCGCTTGTCTTACCTCATCATTAGTATGTAGGCTAAAAAAGAGATATATGTTTAATTACACTCTTTTTAAGTCTGTTATTCTTCTGTATGCTCATCGTTTAACTCATTCCACATGCTTGAATTCCATTGTTTATTATTGCTTTTGTCTGAGTTGTCTACATTTTCGTCTGTAGTTCCAATCTCAATGCTTCCGCACAACATTGTGTTGAAAATAGGAACAATGGATATGGCTTGCGGCGATGTATATGCTTTCTTTTTCATTCTTAGCTTATTTGTTTGGCATGTGCTCAACAACGTGATTGAGCACATGCCATAGGTGAATGTTATTTAATAATCTTTTGGCCTTTTACAATGTAGATATTGCCCTTCACTGGGTGCATTACCTTGCGGCCTGTGAGGTCGTAATATTGAACATCTTGTGTGCTATTTTGCATAGTGCTCTCAATAGCAGTAATGGGCTGTTGCTGGTGAATTACGTTGAGCAAACGAGGCGCATTTGCAGTTGTGCCAAACGGAGTAAGGTAACAACGGAATGCTGTAACGCTTCCCTTATCGGTAGTTACGCCAAAGGCTGTGCCAGCTGCATTCAGTTTATAATTGTTTGCACCAATAGTTTTGTTGGTGTAACTGCCATTAAGCGTACCAAAGCTATCGGCCGTTTTTGTGGTGTAAGAAGCTACTTCTACATTGTGCTTTACAATGTTCCATGAGGTGATTGTTTCAGGACAATACACAAGGCATGGTGTGCCAGCTTCGAGTGTACTTTCGGTCTCCTTAAAGTAAAGACTTACGCTGCCATTTTGCTCTACAGCTTTGTTGTATTGCTCTATTTTTGCACCTTCGCCAAAGTCGGCAGAGGAGATGGCAAATGGTAAGCATACGCTATTATAACCTGCAGTGTTACTACGCACGTAAGTAAGAGTAGCGGCAGTAAAGTTGGTTGGTGCATAGAAGTCTTGCTTATCTGTAAGCACTACGTTCTGTGCGGTGTTGTCGTTGCCGTTTACTACGTTAGTAGCCTCAGTGAGTGTTGTGGGCAATGAACTTTGCTGAGCCTCGTTAGCCACAATGTAGGCAATGCTATTGATGCTTAGTTGGGGTAAGGTGCGTTCTGTACCATCGGTGTAGACGGTAACGGCCTTGTCTGAAGTAGTAGCATCGGCATGGTAAACCTTGAGTTCGTAGGTAGTGGCAGACGAATTTGGCATTGTTATATCTGTACCATCGGGTTGGGCAGCCTTTATCACAGGGTCGCTACCACCAAGTTTTTCAACAACAGAGGTAGGAAGAACAAATGACTTTTGATTTGAGAAGTAAAGCAAATTGCCATCGTTGTCGTACACCTTAAAACCTACTGCGCCTTCGCCGCTCATGGTGTAGGTATTGTTGCTCTTAGTGTATTTATAGCCACTTGCATACTTGCCTGGAGCATAGTCGGAGTACGAACCTACATCGCCGCATTTGCCAACAGCATCTTCGTCATTATAGTCTGTTCTTAAGCCACCTGTTAGGTTGCCATCGTGGTCAATAGCAGGCTCGTGCTTGATGTGATTGTCAATAAATAAGATATTGCCCTTGGGCTTAGAATACTTGTGCATCTTAGCTATAGCCTCATCTATCATCTCTTGTGTGCAATAGGTGTAGTAGTCGCCATAGTCGCCAATACAGCGTGTTTCAAACGGAACAAAGAAGCCAAATGCTCTAAAGAACTCACTTAAGTCGTCGCCACTCACCTCGCAACATTTCACGGCAAACTTTAAGAAGTCCTCTGACGCAGGAACGGGATTGCTCTGAGATCCTTTGCTGTGGTTGAGTGGGTCATTACGTAAACTACGGAAGAGTTCGGGGTAGAAGTTGGGGCAATAGCCTTCTTGCTGATAATATAGATAAAGTTTGAAGTACAAAAGGTTGCGATCCCAGAGTTCATAATCGTGCCAACTTGTACCTGCAGCATATTCGTTGGCAATATCCCAGAACTTGCGTCCGTTGAGTCGGGTAGAAGTCTTACCATTAAGGTGTACAACCACTTGCGAGAAGAGGTTGTTAGAAATCTCAGTACAACCAATCATATTGATGAGAGATTGATGGATATGTCCATTTTCATGAGCAGGCCCCCAAAGCGAACCACCACCAGCAGCCATTGTGTCGTAATTGAGAATAGTGCTTAGCGTATTTTCGTTATAATATGTACCATAAGAACTGGCAAACATATAGTTGTAGGTGCAAGAGTAGAAACCTAACACATTGTTCCAACGGTCTTTGTACTCTTCAATGCCCATAAGTGAATGTTCAACATCTACCATCCAATCCCAAAAATCTACAATTTCGCGCATCTTTTCGGGGATATACTGCTTGGTGAGCGAAGCGTTGAGTTGATAGATAATTCTGCGACCTTTCATCATAACAAAAGGCTTGCTAAACAATCCATCGTTTACCATTTCTTTCCATTCATCGTCTGTGTCAATGCCCTTACGAGTTGCGTCGAAATAGCCATCAACTTCGCCCCCCTCGATATGGATGGCAAGGTTAGGGAAGTCAGCAAGTTTCTTCGAACTTGCCGAGCCATCTGTCGGAACTGTATAGTCTAAATAGAGGGCTGCACTCTTAGTTGGATTAATAATGTTTAATCCCTTCTTTAGGGCTCCCAAGTCTTCGCCTTGCGAGTCTGTAGCACTAACCATTCTCACTCTCACACTGGCACCATCGGGAATATCGTTGCCCACAAAGATGTACATAAGGTTGTTGGTAGCCCCCCAAATGCCAGTAGGATTGCTTAAGTGAGTGTAGTAATACCCAAACTTTAAGATACCTTGCCAAGTTTCAGGACTACTATAAGGTGCAACTTCGCGTGTGCGGAAAATCTTTTCCCACTTGTCCCAAGAGTTGTTTTTAACCTTGAGGGCAATGCCTTGAAGCGTAGTCGAAGCCACCCCCGCAGCAGTAAGAGCAGCAGTTAGTTCGTTATCTGTCATGCCCTTATAAGCATCAGCTAATTCGGTACATGCAGCGTCCGTAAAGAATGATTTAAATGCGGCATAGTACGTATCAGCATTAGCCTTTTCGGTATTATTGTTTTGATATTTTTGCTGTGCTTCGGCAACCTGAGCTTCGGTTATATTAGTCTTAAGTAGGGTCCATACAGAGCCTGCAATGCCTGTAGCGTGTGTATAAGCCTTCCAAGTAAGCAAGCGTCCACTCGACCAGTGAAGGGCATGTTCCATGTCATTAGCTGGGTGAATGCCATAGCGTGGGATGAAGCGAGTATCGTCTACATATTCAAAGTAGAAGCCAGCATTGTTGCCCGATTTAGCTTCGCCTTCTTGCGTATAATGTTGCGTATTGAAAGAGGTATAGTTGATGTATCGGCCTGTAAGTACATTTTGCAATTGGTAATAACCAGCTTTACTATCCACAGCTATCAACTTCCAATATTGTGCAAAGTTGCTATCGTCTTTGCTTTCAATAGTAAGGATATGGCTACTGGTGTTTTCGGTTATAACACCACCACTTGCCTCGCTACGAAGTTGTATGTACGTACCATTTTCAGTTGTTTTATAGGTGTTGTCGATTGAGCAGAACTTGTCAAGCACCTGGTCGTCGGTGAGTTCTACGTTCTCAAATATCCAATTAGATCCAGCTCCACCTTCATCAGTAGTATTCACCGCCCAAGCCACAACTGTGGCATCAGCGGTCTTATAATGCAGTCCGTTGCCCGAAAAGTCGCTATTCTCGCCTATCTGTACTTTCGTTAGGTCATTAGGGTTCTGACGGATGTAGAAGGTTTTGCCACCTCCATCATTATTGTAGTTTAGATAGTTGCCAGTAGCATAGTTGCGTAGTAAATAGCCATTACCACTTGCTACGAGTACCCACACTTGGCGGTTGGCATCATCGCCACTAAGGAGGTATTCCATCGTAGTAGAGTTGGTCCCACCTGTGCGGTCTGTGATGTAACGGTTAGCTTGTCCGCTAGCCGTACGGCTAGTTTTTATGCGTACTTTTCCGTTGCTAAGTGGCTGATAATAGTTGGTTTGCTGTTGTTCTATAAAGTGCAGCACATCCTCGGGCAGTGTATACGATTTGAAACGCCACAAAGAGTTGCGATCTTTTGAACCATCAAAGGGAGTCCAACTATAAATTTCGCCTCCGTTTTGGTCGGTGTAGTTAAATCCTAAATTATCTGTTTCAAGAATGTCATAATAACCCGATGCATTAGCATTTTCGTGAATAGTAAATGCAGCCTCTTGCGTACCTGTTTGATAACACAAGTTCTTTGTATTGCGCAATTGTACGTAAGTGCCTGTATACAAATTCTTTATAGCCACCTTGCCATTGCTCAGAGATACGAGTTTCCAATACGAAGCATAATTGTTAAGCACCGTGTCGGAAACCGAGTTTAATCGTCCATCTTTGTCGTAAATCACGTTTCCTGAAGGAGTAATAGTCGAAGCCGACTGATGGCTGTATATACGATAAATAGTTGTACCATCGGCAGTAGGTGTTACATAGTCGGCAGATGCTGTGATTTTGCCCGAAGAGTAGACCCTTTCAAAAGTCCATTCTGAACTAGAAAGGAAGTTTGTTTTTTGGTCGTTAGGGTAGTATCCTTGTATTTGATTAGCGTTGTAGTAGTTGTAGCTAATATTTGACGATGATGACGAAAGGATGTTATACCAATCGCCAGTAGTACCCGTGTTGGTGTTTTTCTTTAAATAAACAGACGATTCTGTAGTGGTGGTTGTAACGGGTGTATTCGTGTTGGTTAGTGGTGGCAAATATTTGCCTGTAGCCTTGTTCTTAACTTTGTAAAAGCCCTCATTGTTCGTATCGGCAGTAATAATCCATAGTTGTGTTTCATCACTATCATCTAAATCATTACATTTTGCCGTTCCGTCACTATCATAAAGATAGATTTTTGTAGGTGTGCTGTTTGACGTTGGATTGTTTCCTCCCACTTTAATGCGGTAGGTTTTTCCATCTTCAAAGGAGCTACTTGTCTGCGCCGTTGCTGCGAGCGAAACAAACAATAGCCCAATCATACCGAACAAGTGTGTTATCCACTTGCACCTGGACCATCCTTTTACCATTTTAATTTAGTTTTTATTTTGATAAGTATTAGAATTTTTATTGGTTACAAAAGTAGAAAATATAAACAATATAAGCACATTTTTCGTAAAAAATGTGCTTATATTCAAACATAATGTAACTATTGCTATTCACTCTTTTTACTCTTTTGCAAAAGCATAAAGGTGCATAGTCTGTAGATGTTATAAACCTTAACACTGGGATGCGTTCCGAGCAGATTGCGCTTAATGAATGGGGAGAATATTTTATATCCCATTAAGATGGGATACATTAAGTGCCATCTCTCTATTCGTTTTACCCATATAAGGATATTGGTGTATTCGTCCATCTCGTCAGAGAGCGAGAACAACGTGCGTATACCCTCATCAGTCTTTTTTAAGAACACATCGTTAGGTTCAAAGTCATCAACTGCAACAGGGTTTTCTATATGTGTAACAGGGATGTTAGCTGTTTTCAGACATCGGCCAAATAAAACGTCTTCATATCCATAGTGCACAATTCTGCTGTCAAACTTATGTTTGAGCATAAGTTGCTTTGTTACCAGGAAATTACTTGTTCTAAAGCCTTGATAAGGCGATAGGCTTCGGCGTTCTACACTAAACTTTGGTTCGCACGATACTTCGTATTGATAGCGCAGATTGCATGTAGCCAACTCTTCAGAAGGTTGTATGCACACACCACCATATACGATGTCTTTATCCTCGCACTTTAAGTATTTTGATAGATAGTCATCGCTTACTAGTTGCACATCACTATCTAAAAACAATAGGTATGCGTACTTAGCTTTTTCAGCCAAGAGGTTGCGTATAGAGGCGCGCCCAATGTTTGTAGGCAATTCCTCAATGCGGCAGTTGTCCCACTTTGCTATTATGCGATTGGCTTTCTTTGTTCTTTCATCGGTCGATGCATCGTCCACTACTAACACCTCATACTGCAGACCGTTCACACTGTCGGCTTGCTTTTTTAGTGACTGCACCAAGTGAGTACAGTCTCTGTTAAAGGTTGGTATTAAAATGGAGAGCGTAGTTATCATATTGCAAAGGTAGTAAAAATATTGTGGCTTTTACTTCATACGTATTCAAAAGTGTTGTAAAAGTTTTCCGCAACTACTTATTTCCTATAAACGCTAAAAAAGTCTGTTTATTGCATAATTGCTCAAAATTTATGCAACAAACAGAGCTTATTTATGTTTTTTTCTATCCTTAAATATATTAGTCTACGATATACTCGCTCCAGTTTACCAAGCGCATATCTCCCTTACGCCTATAGGTGTCGTGCATGGCAAATGCCGCAGGCAAGATGTGGTGTGTATGTCCGCCATAAGCGCCTGCCAAGCGCATGTATTCGCGCAATATAGGGCGATAGTCGGGGTGTGCAATAGCTATGATAGCCTCAGCTTTTTCGAGTGCCGATTTGTTTCGAAGGTCTGCCACACCATATTCCGTTACGATGGCATCAACATAGTGTTCTGTGTGGTCTACATGCGAGCAGAAAGGCACAATACTGCTTATCTTACCATCTTTGGCTGTAGAACCACACGTAAATGTAGCAAGCATGGCGTTGCACGTAAAGTCGCACGATCCACCCACACCATTCAGCATTTTTGTACCACTAACCTTTGTCGAATTGACATGGCCATATATATCCACCTCTACTGCTGTGTTGAGCGAACAAACGCCAAGACGTGCAATGATTTCGGGGCAATTAGAAATTTCGGAGGGTCGCAACAAGAGGCGTCCTCTGTAGTCGTTGATGTTTTTATAAAGGTCTTGCAAGTGTTCTGGACTGAGCGTGAGCGCCCCTGTTGAGGCTGCCATTACGCGTCCTTCCTTAATAAGTCTCATGGGTTCTTCTTGCAATACCTCGGTGTAAATTGAAAAGTTTGGCACTTCCTCCGATTCGCCCAATGCGCCCATCACTGCGTTAGCACCACTACCCACACCACTTTGTAATATGAGTTTGTTACGAAATATATAGCCCTTTTTCATGTTCCACACCAAGAAGTCGGCTGTATGTCGGCCGATAGCTTGCGTGATACTGTTGCCTGGGTTCATGGCACGTGCTTCATCGGGCAAGTGGGTCATGACAATGCCTTTTACGTGTTCGGGCGACACCTCTATATAGGGCAAGCCAATGATTTCGATAGGTTGAGTAATGCGTATAGGAGCCCGAAACCAAGGGTCTTCAATCTCGTAGATGTCGTGCATGCCAATGATGCGCGTGCTGTGCCAAGTGTTCAACTCTATAAATACGCCCTTTTGTGCCAAGCGGCAAATGGTAGGTGCAATGCCTATACCAGCAGTTAGGTAAATGCGCAGTTTGCCTCTAACCTCTTGCACATCGCATGCCTCAATGATGCCCCACGTTATCTTTCCAGTTAGCCCTGTTCGTAAGTTTGTAGCATTGTCCGAAAGGTTCAAATCTGTATATCTCACTCTGCCAGAGTTGTATGCTTTGCGCATTTCGGGGTTTACGCTAAAGGGCAAACGGCGGTCTACTGCATCGGCTGCAGCTAATTCGCCGTCGCAACTGGCACCAATTGATGCCCCCGTCACCACGTCTACCTTAAAGGGTTTACCCTCCTCGTGTAGTTTGCGTGCACGCGCTGCCAAAGCGGGCGTAATTACCTTGGGCGAGCCTGCAGGACCAAATCCTCCCACTGCCAACAAGTCGCCGTTGTTTATCATTGAAGCTGCCTCGGCAGCCGTTATTTCGGGTACAATCATGTGTTGTATTGTTATTTAAAATTGTGCAAATATACTAAATTCTATGCACACAAAGGTTGTATATATACATCATTTAGGCTTTATTGTATAATTATGCCACATAAAATATGCATTCCATCTCTACCTGTTTTTTTATACAAGCAATTGATGATTGATCATAATGACAAATTTATTATAGTAGAGCCAAACACAAATAGAACATACACACTATTACGCTATATTTTGCTCACTCCGCATACTAATACGCTTATTTTGCAGCAAAAAAGGCACAAAATCATTAAGTTTCAGGGTATTCTGTTGTAGAGTAACAGAACAATTTTTATCTTTGCAAATTAAAAGCACAATACTTTTTATTAAAGTGTTTTCTATATAGAGTAAAATTAAAAATAAATTTGGATATGAAAAAGTTAGCTTTATTTGTGATGTCGGCACTATGCTTGGCATCATGTAGCGACGAGTCGGGCATAATTAATGGTGGCAACACCAACACCGACCCTACAGAAACTCGCGCTACACAAGTTTATGTACAAGGCAAAGAACTCACCTACAATAGTTCAACACGTGCCACTAAGAGTTATACACGTGCTGCCGAAGTAAGCGAAAATACTGTTCCTGCGCACTTCTTCTTGCGCATAGACAACCGCATTCCATCTATCGAAGGTCACAGCATTGCAGCATCGCAATATCTGCCTCAGCAGTTTAAAGGTAGCAAGGATTTGTCGCTCATATCTTCTGCAAATGCAGGCATAGTAAACCTTGAATATGCTTACACCACTGATGGTGCTCAGTATCCTATTACACGCTATCTTTTCGACACTACAGGCAAGGAAACCAAGAAGGTTCTTGTTGAAGAACCCGACCTTTACACCTTGCTTCATGCCAATCAAAATACCGATTACACAAGCCTTATCAATGCGCTCAACCTTGATAGTTGCAAGGTTATTTGGTACATTGTTAAAGAGGGCGAACGCAATGGTTGGCACGTTGATGGTGTGCTCACAATGAAGAGCACAAAGGATGTATCAGAAATTCCTGGCATGAACATAAAGGATGAGAACAAAAACCTTGACAACGCTGCCGACAAGCCTTCGCTCCCCGAAGAGGTGGTATCGGGCAACGGCAATGTTGAGGTAGACATTCACCAACAGCTCCACCAAGATTGGGACGAAGTGAAAACCTCTATCCACGTTCGCGACCTTGTAGACGAGGTAAAGGTTGAAATTCCACTTGAGAAGTCAAACGTTGCCGAAGCCGACGACTTTGCAATTCGCACTTACGACTACGACCTCGAGAGCAAGGTGTTCCTTAATGGCAAGGAATATGTGCTTAACGACAACAATCCTATCAAGATTGCAGTTGAACATCAAGCTGATAAGGTGGTTATCACCATCTCGGCCATCAGCCACGACTATATCACAGCTCTGCGCCAGGCCTATGGCGATGGTGTAACAGTTGAGGTTCACACTTATCCTACAAACCTCAGTAAGTCTGAAATCTTCGACAGAGTAAAGGCTTCAACCGTTTCTGTTATACCTGCAAGTTACGATAGTAGCAAGATTATTGTTCACAGAACAAAGTATGCTGAAACCGAAACTGCTGCAGAATAAGCACAAAAACTATTTATAAAATAATGGGCGACCACGACTCGCTACGCCTTGCGTAGTAAAATCGTGGTCGCCCTATTTTTGTGTAATTAGTTAGTACTTAAATGTGCTTCCACCCAAGAACTCACGCAAGAGCGAAGTAGGGGGCAAGCCGCGAGTTGATATTGGCTTAAGATAGCTCAAAAACTTGCGCAAACGGTATGCCTCAGAGTATTCGGGCACGTTTTCGGGCACATCCTCAAGTAGCGGTAAGGCTTGTTCGCGAAGAGCTGCCAACTCAAAGAGTAGGGCAGTATTTACCATTTCGTCGGCCTCTTCTTGATAAGGGAATATCCATCTTTCTTCGCCGCGTCGCACCGAAGGCCATTGTGCTATGGTTTCTTGCGCAGAGCGTGCACGATACTTATAGTCGCGCACTATGCGTCGGAGCAGGCGGTTGTCGGTTGTTGGTATGTAGTTGTGGTCGTCGAGCAAGATGGTGGTTAGTGCCGAAGCGTAAATCTTAAACTTGTGTTTAGGCTCCACGCCTTCGGTTAGTTTAGGATTAAGCGCATGTATGCCCTCAAGTATCAGTACATCATGCTCGCCCAAGCGGTAACGGTGGCCACTGGGCACGCTCTTTCCAGATGCAAAATCGTAGTGAGGAGTCTCCACTTCCTCGCCCTTAATCAATGCATTGATTTGGCTTGTGAGCAAAGGTATGTTCATAGCATCAATATGCTCAAAGTCGTAGTTGCCATCGGCATCGCGCGGCGTGTGTATGCGATCCACAAAGTAGTCGTCGCTCGAGATGGGCAAAGGCCTTAATCCACAAGCCATAAGTTGCACACTAAGGCGTTTGGCAAATGTGGTTTTACCGCTCGACGATGGGCCTGCTATCAACACCACCTTAATATCGGGGTTTTGGGCTATGCGGTCGGCAAGACGCGAAATTTTTTTCTCCTGCAAGGCCTCGCTCACGTTGATAAGTTGGTTGGTATATCCATGGCTACAAGCGGCATTAAACTCGCCAATAGTGCTCACACCAAGTATTTCGTTCCATTGGTGTTGCTCTCTAAACACCTCAAACATTTTTCTCTGTTCTACCATTGGTTTTAGCTGGTCGGGATGTTTTGAGTCGGGAATACGTAGCAGTATGCCTTCGGCAAAGAGCATGAGGTCGAACAAGTAAAGTTGCGAGGTATTGATGAGCAACGAGCCATAAAAATAGTCGGCCGTATCGTCAAGTGTATAGTAGGTGGTATAGAGTTTGCCAAGTCCCTCAAGCAGTTGTGCCTTGCTCTCAAGCCCATCGTTGCGAAAACGCTCAATGGCTTGTTCCGTAGGGCATGTTATGCGATGAAATGGCATGTTGGCTTCTACTATCTGCTGCATACGTTCCTTAAGTTTGTCCACCACTCCCTGGTTTACAGGTCCTTCGAGTGTATCAAGCCTACAGTAGTAGCCATTCGATACGGGTGTGTCAATGCGTAGGCGTGCTTTAGGTCCGTAAACATCGCGCACAGCCTTGTAGAGCACAAAAAATAGCGAACGCGTGTAGGTGCGTAACCCTGAAGACGAAGTGATGTCAAGAAATTCAATATCCTTGTTGTTGAACAGCGTAAAGTGCAGCCCCTCCACCTTGTTATTCACCTTGGCACTGGTAGCTCCGTAGGGCATCTGCAAGTCGAGCATCTCGTACACCTCTTCAAGGTTAAAGCCTATTGGCACCTTGTGGGTGCGTCCCGTGTTTTTACAACGTATGCTTATATTCTTTCCCATGTTATGTTTCGTTTTAATCTTAATGTATCGTGCAAAAAAATTATATTGCAACGAATGTTTTGCCAAATATACATTTTTCTCGGCTAACAATATGTTAAGACTTTGTGAAAAGATATTTTGCATGTAATTTGGCACAGAAGTTCCGATTTTCGGAATACAAATAAGGAGGCTTAAAAGCCACCTCCATACATCCATAAATGGTAACTATTTTTGACATTCTGAACTTTCAAAATAGAATTAAAGTGTTAAAATATTTAACTATAACATTAAGAATAAAATCTTTTTTAACACACAAAACAAGGATTACACTGCACGAAAAGCCTTGTTGATGCTTAGGATACGTATTCTTTCACCCTAAGGATACGTATCCTTATGAAAACTGCACACACATTCAGTTATTCAGTAATTACTAACTCGTTGATTTTCAATATATTAGTGACTTATCGCTCATAAATCAAAAAAAATCGGCCAGCACTTAGGTTGGTCGATTTTTTTTGATTCATGAGCATTTGGTTTTTCAAGAAATATGGATGCACAAGGTGGATAAATACCCACGTTGTGCATCCACATACTATGATTGGTTTATTTATTTAGCTTCCAAGTGGCACCCTCCTTGGTGTCTTTCACCTCAAAGCCATAAGCTGCAAGTTCGTCTCTAATCTTATCGCTCGTAGCCCAATCTTTGGCTGCCTTGGCCTTAGCACGAAGGTCGAGCAAGAGGTCGATGGCGTGACCATAAGCCTCTTCGCGCTGAGCATTGCCACCCTCGGCTTCGCTCTTTAAGCCTAAGATGTCAAACACAAAGGTGTGAACAACCTTTTTCAGTGCCTCTAAGCCTGCAGGAGTAATGGTTTGCTGCTTGTCAAGCAATTGGTTGATAACACGGCATGCCTCAAACAAGTGGCTAATAACGATGGGCGAATTAAAGTCGTCGTCCATAGCATCGTAGCACTTCTGTGCAAGCTCGTTGGCATAAGCCTCGGTTAGGGCACCCTTTTCGGTAGCTTCAATACGATCAAGCAGCGCTACCGCATCCATCAAACGATCAAAACCCTTTTTCGATGCTTGCAAAGCCTCGTTAGAGAAGTCTACCGTTGAGCGATATTGCGCCTGCAGAATAAAGAAGCGAATGGTCATAGGCGAGTAAGGCTGCGTGAGCAAGGGGTGACTGCCTGTAAAGAATTGGTCGAGCGTAATAAAGTTGTTGTAGCTTTTGCCCATCTTCTTACCGGCAATAGTTATCATGTTGTTGTGCATCCAGTACTTTACCATCTGGTCGCCTTGCGAGGCTACTGCTTGAGCTATTTCGCATTCGTGGTGAGGAAATACGAGGTCCATACCTCCACCATGAATGTCGAAGTGCGAACCAAGATATTTGCGTCCCATAGCCGTACACTCGCAGTGCCAGCCAGGGAAACCCTCGCTCCAGGGTGAAGGCCAACGCATAATGTGTTCGGGCTGCGCCTTTTTCCACAGAGCAAAATCTACTTGGTGGTGCTTCTCGCCAACGCCGTCAAGCTCGCGGCTTGCATCGTGCACATCTTCAAGATTACGACCTGAGAGAATGCCGTAATGGTACTTTTCGTTGTACTTTACCACATCGAAATATACCGACCCATTCGACTCGTATGCAAAGCCATTGTCAAGGATTTGTTGCACAAGTTGTTCTTGCTCAATGATATGGCCTGTGGCATGAGGTTCGATGCTTGGTGGCAACACATTGAGCTTGCTCATAGCAGCATTAAAGCGGTTAGTATAGTATTGCGCCACCTCCATAGGTTCGAGTTGCTCAAGGCGTGCTTTCTTAGCTATTTTGTCTTCACCCTCGTCGGCATCGTGCTCAAGGTGGCCAACATCGGTAATGTTGCGCACATAGCGAACTTTGTAGCCAATATGCTTAAGATAACGAAAAACGAGGTCGAAGGTGATGGCTGGACGCGCATGTCCTAAGTGTGCATCACCATATACAGTAGGGCCACAAACATACATGCCCACGTGTCCCTCATGAATAGGCACAAACAACTCCTTGCGGCGCGTTAGCGTATTGTAAAGAAATAAAGAGTGTTCCATATTTATCCTTTTCTTGTTAAGCCATTGTTCAGAACTTTATGGTGGTATTCCGAACTTTATTTATAAAATTAAGTATTATATTGCAAAGTTAGTGGTTGCTTTGTGAAAGGCAAAAGATTTTATTTGCTTTTTCGAACTTATAAATTACAAAACAATCAAAAAAAATAGCACCATGTTTTATTTGGTTGTATATTTGCTACAAATTGCAATAAGTACGTAAAAGAAACCAAAATCTGTAGTATGAAATATAAAGGACACATAGTAGACATCAGCACACGCAGCCTATTTGATGGCGAACTGATAGTGGAAAACGGAGTGATAAGCAGCATTACTCCATGCGATGAAGTAAGCGCCGATGCGCCCTATTTTTTGCCAGGATTTATTGATAGCCATGTGCACATAGAAAGCAGTATGATGGTGCCAGCAGAGTTTGCACGCGTGGCTGTAGAGCAAGGAACCATAGGCGTTGTGGCCGACCCTCACGAAATTGGTAACGTGCTCGGGATGGAAGGCATAGAGTTTATGATTAACAGCGGTAAGAACATACGCTTCAACTTCTGTTTTGGTGCCCCCTCGTGTGTCCCCTCATGTGGCCCTGAGGTCGAAACGAGTGGTGCCACGCTCAATAGTAAGGATATAGAAAAACTCTTAGCACGCAATGACATCGGCTTCTTGGCAGAGATGATGAACTTTCCTGGAGTTTTAACAGGCGACAAAGAAGTGTTAGCTAAAATCGAGGCTGCCAAACGCTACAATAAGCCCATTGACGGCCATGCACCCGCATTGCTTGGCAACGAGCGCAAGCAGTATGCTATGGCTGGCATATCAACCGACCACGAGTGTGTTACGCTCGACGAGGCTAAAGCATGCATTGATGCGGGCATGATGGTACAAATTCGCGAGGGGTCGGCAGCGAAAAACTACGATGCGCTTATCCCATTGTTAAAAGCCTATCCCGACAAGGTGATGTTCTGCACAGACGACTGCCACCCCGACGATCTTATACGTGGGCATATCAACCGCATTGTGGCCAGAGCATTGGCCGATGGCTATGATTTGTGGGATATATTGCAGGCTGTATGTGTTAATCCTCAACGTCATTACCACCTTTCGTGGGGACTACTACATGAGGGTGATGCGGCCAACTTTATAGCCGTGGATAAGCTTTCGCCCAACTTTAGAGTGCTTCTTACCGTGGTAAAGGGTAAAGAGGTGTATAACTGCAATTCGTTTTTAAGCACCATCCAATCGCAGCTAAAGTCGATAAATAACCAAATGGCTATATTAGACAACTATCCCAACCATTTTGTGGCAAAACCTATCACCATAGCCGACATTTCATTGCCTATTGCAAGCGGTAATAAAGTGCGCATAATCCGTGCTTTTGATGGTAGTTTATGCACCAAATGCGAGGAAGTGATAGTAACCGGCAATCCGCTCATCGACAGCAGATACGCATGGGGAGAGGTACAAAAAATTGTGGTTTACAACAGATATAAAGAGGGTGCACACCCCGTGGTAGGGCTTGTGCGGGGCTTCGGCATAAGAGAGGGGGCTATGGCTGCATCTATTGCCCACGACTGCCACAACATCGTGGCTATAGGATCAAAAGATGAATACATTGTGAAAGCTATTAACCGTGTGGTAGAGATGAAAGGAGGCTTGGTTGCCTTGGCTAACAACGAGATTTCGGACATCGCACTACCTATTGCCGGACTCATTTCTCCGCTTGGTGGACACGAAATAGCCTACCGCAGTTCGCGCTTGCGCGAAACGATACGCAAGGCTGGATGCACATTGCATGCTCCATTCATTACGATGGCCTTTATGTGCTTGCCCGTTATACCCGATATTAAACTCACCGACTGCGGACTATTCGACTTTAAGAAGTGGGGATTTGTAAAAACGGCTGAGGAACAATCTTGAAAAGTTTTAAAGATTGAAAGTTGCTCATTCTCTAATTAAAAATAGTATGCAAATACTTATTTCAAAATTTTGTTGCATACTATCACTATTTGTTGCAAGCATGGCATGCCATGCAGCAACATTTAGTAACTTTAATAAGTAGGTGTTCAAAATTCATATCAATTCATTTTGAATACCTACTTAATAATGAGCATGCACGTTTTAGATTGGAAAGGCAATGTACTTAGAAAATTTAGTTAAAAAAATCTCAAAAGGAATTAAGAGTACAATAAAACAAGATCGTTTTTGTACACTCTTTAGCGAATTATATACAGCATAAGTTTGCATCTTTCACTTTTAAAAGAAAAACTTTAAAAAAACGTTGTAAGCATTAATTTATTATCGTACATTTGCCCTATAACAAACCTTAAAACAAAAAGCACTCACTCCCTACATTCTTAACGAGAATGCTATAACAACACATCTTTTCATAGGGAGAAAATGAAATTATATCATCCATTAAAGCGTTCTCGGTTTTAATCTATACCATTAACCATTAATACACTCATTACGTTATGGCACATCCACTAATCAAGCACATACTCTATGGGGCATTATGTGCGGGTGCAGCATTCACTTTTGTGGGCTGTACAGACGATTCTTATGACTTAGACAAGGTAGACCTCACTATGGGGATAGGTAGCGAGGGGCTTAGCGTTACGTTAGGCAACACCGAACCTATATTGTTAAAAGACATTCTTGAAGAAGATAAATCCGTAAAAACTGACGCCAACAACCTCTATTATTTGGTAAAATCAGAGACTATGAGTTTTAACTTTAATGTGAAAAAAGTTACCACATCAATAAATAGTCCTGAAATTGTTTCGCGCGTACTCTCAAGCGCCAATATGAGCGCACAAACCATACCTGCTGGCTACAACACATCGGGAAAGGCCGATGGAAATAAGCCTGTAAAATTCAACGTGAACTTTACTGAAGATGATGTAAAAACTATTAAGAACGTAGAGGTTCAACCCACCAATATTTCTCTTATCCTTTCGCAAAAAGGATCAACCAAACTGACTGTTAAGGAGATAAAAAACTTAAAAATTATACTCCCCAAGTACATGCATGTTAAAGCACTTACTTCGGGATGGACGCTTGCGGCTGATAATACACTTACTTGTAGCACACTTGCAGGTAATAAATTGGGTACGAAAATTTGCGACTTAACGCTTACAAGCTTAGATATAAACCAATCTGTAGCAAGCCACCAACTCAGCATTACAGACAATGCACGCATAACTGCCGACGTTACCTATACCAATGCAAGCGGCGCAACCATACAGTGGAAAAACACCGACTATGCCGACCTTACACTCAATATCAACGTTGGTACGGGCAATAGCACCACACCCTATGCACTCAATGTGAACCAAGTTACGGGTAAATTTACCCCCACTATCAACCCCGAAATTAAGAAAATTGACATTCAAGAGGACCTACCCGACTTTCTTAACGACGAGACTGCCAAGGCCGATGTTGCCAACCCCACATTGCGCTTAGAGTCTGACCTCACAGCCATTCCTGTTGGTGTGAATGTAGGTTGCACCATGTCGCCTTATAAAGGTGGAAAAGAACTTACAAGCAACAAAGTGGTGGTAACAAATAGCGGATTGACTATGGATGCACAAAAGAATGACTTTGTTTATCTATACAAAGGCTCTGCACCATACGACCCAGAGGGATTGGCTACTACCTATAGCTCAAAGCAGGTGAGCAACCTCAATAATTTGATGAAAACTATTCCCGACTATATTTTGTGCAACATGCAAAATAAGCAAATTGTGGTACAAGACAAGGAATACACCGTAAAGCTGGGACAGAACTATAGTGGAAATATAACATACACCATATTTGTACCATTTGAGTTTAATAGCGGCTTGCAAATCGCTTACCGCGACTCTACAAACAGCCTTAATAGCGACCTTAAAAAGTATTCGGCAAAAGGCATACAAGTTACTACCGATGCTGAAAACGCTATTCCACTCGACCTCAAAATATCTATTGAGGCTTATGATGTAAACGGACATAAAGTAAGTGGCATCGCATTTAAAGACAATGAGGGACACGACTATGTGGTAATACCAGCGTCAAAAGACGGAACTATCACCAAGAAGAACCTCGAACTGAATGCCGACCTTGCAGTGCCCGAAAACCTTTCAAAGGTTGATCGCTTTAGGTTTAAGGTTGAAACATCTAATGCTGAAACAACCAAGAGCCACAAGCTCATATCTTCGCAATATCTGAAACTGAATAACATCAAGCTCCGCTTGAAAGGTGGCGTAACGATAGATTTTAACTAAGCCAACACTTGCTTTGCCACGTGCAGAGGTACGCCTCTGTTCATAAACAAAAGGTGTTTGCTCTGTATACACAAAAATGCTTGTGTAAAGTATAACATTTTAAAACTGATTATCACATGAAAATCCATCATATCCTATCTTTAGCCGCCTTATTAGCTATGCCTGCTGCGGCTCAAGAATTACATACTTCTTACTTCATGGAGTCGTCTACCACACGCCATGAAATGAACCCAGCCCTACTCGACAAACCTTATGTAACGATGCCCATTCTGCCTATTGGCTACTTTAACATCGGTACAACGGGCAACGTGGGCCTCAAGAACTTTGTTTATAAAATGGAACCAGGCTGGCAAGGCTATGGCATGAACAATAACAACCTTACCACGTTTATGCATCCAAGCGTAAGTGCCGACGAGTTTTTAGGCGGACTGAAGGACAATAATCGCTTGTCTGTAAACCTTAAATACCAACTCTTTGGCATGGGCTTTAAATCGTTTGGTGGCATAAGCTCAGTAGAGCTGAACTTACGCTCTAACACCAATGCCGCATTGCCTAAAGACCTGTTTGAATTTATGAAAACAGCAGGGCAAAAAACCGATTACAACATCTCAGATGTTGGTATTCGCTCTGAAAACTTCGTAGAGCTTGGACTTGGACATTCGCATAAGATAGGCGATAAACTAACCGTGGGTGGCAAGGTTAAATTCCTCTTTGGTTTGGGCTATGCCGATGCTTTGGCGCAGAACCTCAAGCTCCATCTTTCTGATGATAAATGGAGCGTAAAAGGCCACATTGATATGTCTGCATCACTAATGGAATCAGATCTCGAGTTTGAAGACGATAGCAAAGATGACCCTGAAACACATCGTCATCGTGTGTCGGGTATTGACGATTTTAAGGGCGGACTTTCGGGCTTTGGTATGGCATTTGATTTGGGTGCTACCTACCAAGTATTACCCGACTTAAAGGTAAGTGCAGCCCTTACTGACCTCGGCTTTATCAACTGGAAAAACACCCATAAAGCCACCTCTGCAGGCGAATGGGAGTTTGATGGCTTTGATAACATCTATGTAAGTGGCGACAAAGGCCCCGACAATAAATATGAGATAAGCAACCAATTTGAAGACCTTGGCGACGACCTCGGCGATATGTTTGCAGTGTACTATGACGGCAAAAAGAGCCAAAGCCGTGCCTTGGCTGCTACGCTAACGTTGGGTGCCGAATATACCTTGCCAGCATACCGAAACCTAAAGTTTGGTTTCTTATATTCAAGCCGTATGGCAGGCCGTTTTTCATATCATCAAGGCATGTTCTCGGCCAATATTGCTCCACTTAAGTGGTTCGAAGCCGCAGTAAGCATGGGCTTTACAAGTTCTGGCGTAACAGGTGGCTTGGTGGCCAGTCTGCACGCAAAACACTTCAATCTTACGGTGGGTACCGACCGCTTCTTTGGAAAACTTAGCAAGCAATTCATCCCACTCAATCGTGCCAATAGCAACCTTACTATTGGTATGTCATTCCCTATGTAATACCATTTAGGTAAGTTTCTTTAAGATAACAATTTGTTTGTCCGTTCTGCATTTCTTGTTACAAAGAAAGAGCAGAACGGACTTTTTTTCACTGCATAAAAACGAATATCTATCTTTAAATATAAGTTGTACACCTTTAATTTGAACAAACATTTACTTACAGCAAAAAGTAGGTTGCACAAAATTTAAAAATTACGTATATTTGCAAACAAACAGGACGTCTGTAGCGCAGTAACGTTCCTTAAATCTTTATTCATTTACCATAAAAAATTGTTGTTATATGGAATTAACTTCACCCTTTTTTGTTGCGATAATAGTAGTGGCAGTAGTGATATGCTTAAGCATATTCTTCCACTTTGTGCCCTTCTTCTTATGGCTTAGTGCCAAAGTTTCGGGTGTGCGCATATCACTCATCCAATTGTTTTTGATGCGCATACGTAACGTGCCGCCCAGTGTGATAGTGCCCAGTTTGATAGAGGCTCACAAGGCAGGACTTGACAACGTTACACGCGATAATCTTGAAGCACACTATATGACAGGCGGCCACGTAAAGCGCGTAGTACATGCACTTGTGTCGGCATCTAAGGCCAACATCGACTTGTCTTTTGAAAAGGCTACAGCCATCGACCTTGCAGGTCGCGACGTGTTTGAAGCCGTTCAAACAAGCGTTAATCCCAAGGTCATTGACACACCTCCTGTAGCAGCAGTAGCCAAAAATGGCATTCAGTTAATAGCCAAAGCTCGTGTAACTGTTCGCGCCAACATTCACCAATTGGTGGGCGGTGCAGGCGAGGACACCATACTTGCACGTGTTGGCGAAGGCATCGTTTCGAGCATTGGTTCGGCCGAAACTCACGAGCAAGTGCTTGAAAATCCAGACTCCATCTCAAAACTTGTACTTTCAAAGGGACTTGATGCAGGCACTGCATACGAAATTCTTTCTATCGACATTGCAGACATCGATGTAGGCAAAAATATCGGCGCAACCTTGCAAATGGACCAAGCAAATGCAGACAAGAACATAGCACAAGCCAAAGCCGAAGAGCGTAGGGCTATGGCTGTGGCATCAGAGCAAGAAATGAAGGCTAAAGCACAGCAGGCACGTGCCGAAGTAATACAAGCTGAGGCCGAAGTTCCCAAAGCTCTTGCACAAGCATTGCGCGAGGGTAACATGGGTTATATGGACTACTATAAACTTGAAAACCTCAAAGGCGATACTGCCATGCGCGACAATATAGCAAAGATTGACCCTACTCGTGTTTTTGGTTCAAACACAAACGGAAAGGGCTGTAAATAAGTTTTGTTGAAAAAAATAAAAGTTATTGATTATAAAATTAAAAACATAATATTTCATGAAAATTACTAAGCAAATAGCAACACTTCTGCTCGGGTTTGTAGCCTCGGCCACAAGCCTTACGGCATGGGCAGATGTGCCATTTGAGCCTACCACAATAACTGCTGGTAAGTTTGCAGAAAACACAAAATGGTACACCATGACCATTGGTGCAGGTTCGCTACGCATCCACGACAATGCCGACCAAAATTATATCCAGCTTGGTGGACAAATGCGTCTAAAGGACGAGAACCTTTGGTGTTTTGTGGGCGATGAGACCAATGGCTTCCTGATTTACAACAAGCAAGCAGGTCCTACCAAAGCCCTTGCAGCATCGTCTACAATGTCGGGTGCAAATGGCGGAACAACCTATCCCACCTTGCAAAATGTAGAGGGTTTAGCTTCAAGCATCGTAAATCGTTGGGACTTTAAGAAAGCCTCTAAAGCATCAAACGGTCAAGCAATCTCTGTTGCCAATGGCTACTATGTAAACGAGCATGGACATAGCAGTTACATTATCAACAACCGTGATGGCAAATTGGCATTTTGGTCAGCAGGTTACGACAATGGTTCGGCAGTTGTTGTGTCAAGTACCAAAGCCACCTTCTCTGTAGATTTGAAGGATGGTAAGTTTACCAGCACAAATACTGCTGGCACATGGGCTTCTACATGGAAATCGAATGCGGTAGGTCCACAGCTTGCACTAAATTGCGGCAACAACAATATGTGCAAAGTTGGCACAACCAATAGCATTGCCATTGCTTCGGGTCAAAATGGCTCTGCCACCTATACACTCTCGCCAACAGTTGGTTACGTCATTGAGAGCTATTCGTTTAAGGTTAAGAACCAAAGTAGCACAACTAAGGAAGTTACCTTAAAGGTGGGCAGCAAAGAGTATAAGGTTACTAACGAAGCAATCACCATCACTGCATCGGGCTTAAATGCAACAAGCACCAACTTCACTCTCTCGGGTGATAACCACGGCGTACAACTCACAGACTTTGTTGTAAACGTTGCACTTTCGGACAAAGAGCCTGAGCCACAAACCGACCTAATGAAGGCTACTGGTTTACCCACATACCGCATACCAGCCATCGCAAAGGCATATAATGGCGACCTTATTTCAGTGGCCGACTATCGTTATAATGGTAGCGACATCGGTGGTGGAAAACTCGACTTGCGTGCCCGCATCTCAAAGGACAACGGCAAAACATGGGGCGAAATCTTTACGATTGTCAAGGGTGAAGACTATGTTAAGGGCAAAACTTCCTCAAAGTTCTTACACACGGGCTTTGGTGATCCATGCATTATAGCCGACAGAGAGAGTAACCGCGTGCTCTTGATGAGTTGTACTGGCGACGTAATGTTCCCCAGCGCCACACGCGACTATCACCAAGGCATAGCACGTTTCTATAGCGAAGACAATGGCCAAACATGGTCAAAACCAGTTGATATTTCAGAGAGCATCTATTCGCAGTTCGATAAGTCAAAAATTGGTTCTGCCCGTTCAATGTTCATTGGTTCAGGCCGTATATTCCAAAGTTCTACAGTTAAAGTTGGCGACTACTACCGCCTATACTGCTCTGTGCTCTTTAAGGACATCAATGGTACAAACAAGAACTATGTAATCTATTCAGACAACTTTGGCGACACTTGGAGCGTGCTTGGCGGTGTAGATGTAGCTCCTATTCCAAGCGGTGCAGATGAGCCTAAAGCTGAGGAATTGCCCGATGGTTCGGTGCTCTGCAGCTCACGTTGCTCAGGCGGTCGTTACTACAACATCTTCCACTTTACAAACAGCCAAAAGGCAGAAGGTTCTTGGGACAATGTAGCTTTCTCTGGTGCATCAAACAATGGTGTAGTAGCAGAAGGAAATAGCACTAACGGCGAAGTTATGGTTGTTCCTGCACAGCGCAAGAGCGATGGTAAAGATGTTTACTTACTCCTTCAGTCGGTTCCATTTGGTAGTGCTCGTAACAATGTAGGCATTTATTACAAAGAACTCGCATCGCTTGCAGACTTTGACACTCCAGCCAATCTTGCAAAGAATTGGACCGGACGTCACCAATCAAGCTATATAGGTTCAGCTTACTCAACAATGATTTTGCAGGCCGACAATCACATCGGTTTCCTTTATGAAGAGGAGACGTATGGCTATGCTTATACCATTGTGTATAAGAACTATACGCTCGAAACTATCACAGATAGTGCATACACCTTCAAGGCCAATGTAGACAAGGCTACCATTGTAAAAGATGGCATTGATGCAAAGGCTGAAAATGTAAAAAAAAATGTCGGAACAAACGTAGGTAATTACACTGAGGATGCATTGTCAGCTATCAGTACTGCACTCGAGGCTTACCAAAAAGAGTCTACAACTGCTAACTACGAAATGCTGAATGCAGCTTTAGAGCAAGCACCCCGTGTGCAAATACGCGAGGACATAAAGTATCGCTTTCGCAATGCTGAACGTCAAAGTGGCACACTCTATATGGTGGCCAGTTCAACAGGCCTTACAGCAGCCAAGCTAAACGAGAGCAATGAGGGACAACTCTTTAATTTTGTTCCTGGCACAACCGAGGGCACTTGGATTATTCAGAACATTGAGAACAACGTATTTATCGGTTCTACTCAAGCTGTCGAAACAAAAACCCCTGTTGTAAAGACTCAGAGTTCTGCAGCCAACTACACCATTAGCTCTTCGGCCGATGGTAAGAGTGCAATCATATGCACCACCCCTGTTAATGCGGGCTATCCTGCTATTCACCTTGCAGGCGACAACACACGTTTGGTGCCTTGGACCACATCAGCAAGTGCTTCACTTTGGTACATTGAGCCTACTAATATCCAAACAGCCATTGCCACCATTGAAGCTCAAACAAGCAACGCAAACGCAGCCATCTACGACTTGCAAGGACGCAAACTCAGCAGCATTCCTCAACAAGGCGTTTATATCACATCCGACCGTAAGAAGCGCATAGCACGTTAAGACATATAAGAACGTGAAAATACATTTATTCGTAATATAAAACATTGAGATTAGTCTCTTCTTCATTTCTTTTCTATCAGCAAAAGAAATGAAGAGGAGGCTTTTTTTATAAAAATACATTAGAACTTATGAAAGTTATTCATCTTGGAGAGAACAACTCTGTTATAAACCTTTACATGTCGCAGTTGCGCAACGTTGATGTACAAGGCAATCGCACTTTATTTCGCCGCAATTTGCAACGCATAGCACGCCTTATGGCCTATGAAGTGAGCAAGACGTTGCATTATTCAGATAAGAGTATTACCACGCCACTCGGCACTAAATTAGTGCCTACCTACGACGACCACATCGTTGTGGGCACGGTGCTACGTGCAGGACTTGCGTTTCATGAGGGCTTTCTCGACGTGTTCGACCAAGCAGACTCGGGCTTTGTTGCAGCCTATCGCGAAGAAGGCAATAAGCGCGAAGATATTAAAATACACGTAGAATACCTTGCTGCCCCATCCATACAAAACAGCACCTTCCTTATGGTAGACCCTATGCTTGCCACAGGTGGTTCGTTGGAACTTTCATATAAAGCATTCTTAAAACATGGCACTCCCCAAACCCTTCACATCTGCAGCGTGATTGCTGCTCAAGAGGGCATAGACCATTTACAAAAGGTGTTTCCCAACGACGATGTAACACTATGGGTTGCTGCAATCGACCCCAGCCTAAACGAAGAAGCATACATTGTTCCAGGCCTTGGCGATGCAGGCGACCTCTCGTTTGGTACCAAACTATAATTGGTACTTGTACAAACAATAATAACGCTCAGAAATTATGCCATCTCTGCATAAATTCTGAGCGTTATCTACTTTTTATTTTACCCTTCTGTTAAGTTGATTATTGGCTTTACTTGCCTTCGATTTGCCCACCCTTTTGCCTGTTTTCTTTTTGTTAGCTTTTGCTTTAAAAGCAAATGGGTTGTGCTCTCCTTTTTTACGTTGCAAAGTCATGATACTACTATATATATGAACGTTTTTTTATTTATTCAGCATGATTATTCATCGTCAGCTTCGTCTTCATGGCAAAGTTCTTTAGGCAACGACGACGAGGGGGTAAGCCCTTTTTTCTTCCATCCTTCAAGCTGGCTCACAATGTTTCCACGCCCTGTTGAAAGTTGTTTTTCAGCATCCTCGTATGTGCGCTGAAGTTGATTTATACTGTTGCCAATCTTCACAAAGTTCTGTGCAAAGGTGGCAAACTTCTTATACAAACGTTCGGCCGAACGATATATTTCGCTAACAGATTGGCTCTGCAATTCGCTCTGCCATAAGTTGTAAGCCAACTGCAATGCCATGAGCAGGTTAGTGGGATTAATTAGTATAACATGCTGTGCATAAGCCTCAGTGGGCAAGTTGGGTTCTGCCGTAACAGCGGCTACATAAGCGGCTTCGCCCGGCACAAACATCAACACATAGCCAATGCTATCGGGCACAATTTTGTTATAGTTTTTAGCAGCAAGTTCCTTGATATGTTGCTTCACGCTGCGCACGTGTTCTTTCAGCAATCGGTCTTGTTCTATAACATCGTCTGCCGCCACATACTCGGTAAAAGCCTTCATTGAAACTTTTGAGTCGATAATGAGATTGCGATGTTCGGGCAAATGCACTATTACGTCGGGTATAGCCACAGATCCATTGCCATCGGCCAAGTGTTCTTGTAGCGTAAAGTCGCGTCCCTCGGTAAGCCCTGAGGCCGAAAGTAAGTTAGCAAGAACGGCTTCTCCCCAGTTGCCTTGAAGCTTGGTGTTACCCTTTAAAGCCTTTGCTAAGTCTTCAGCTTCCTTGCCTAAAGACGACGTCTGCTCTACCAAGGCTTTGATATAACCATCTAACGATGCATGTCCCTTTAAGAATTGTGTGCGAAAATCCTCTATATCGTGTCCCAACGGCTTTAGCAAAGCTTCGAGCGACTGTATGTGTATTTCGCGCATGGCATTGCCCTGTTCGCGCATGGCTACGCCTTGCGATTGCATCATGTCGGCAGTGATAGCTTTAAACTCAGCCCTCAACGCTTGAGCCTGTGTGCGCATAGACTCTTCTGCATGTTGGCGCTCGGCCTTGAGCTGCTCTTTTGCGCTGATAGCTTCGCGCTGTGTGCGCATCACCCCTATGGCATATCCAGCCACAAGAGCCAATAGTATGTAGATAATAGTCATTATATATAGACTTGCTGAATAAGTTTAAAACAAACTTGCTAAATAGGCCACCAAGGGTATGGTAATAACTGAGAGTAAGGTGGTAAAAAACAAGCCTTGCGTCATTACGCGTTCGTCTTTGCCATACTGCAAGCAGAGCATAATGCCGTTAGTTGCCACAGGCATGGCACTCAGCACAACAGCCACATCGCTTACAAAAGCATTTACTCCCATCAGTGCTAGCACCACACCAACGAGCAGTGGCAGCACTATCAAGCGCAATAGTGTCATTGAATAAACAAATCTATTGCCTAGCATGTCGCGCACGGGTATGTGGCTCAAACTTGAACCTATAATAAGCAATGCACATGGTGTGGTAAGGTCGCCAAGCAAATGAAACCATTGACCAACGGGTGTTGGCATACTTATGCGTGCCACGGCTATTACCACAGCAATGAGCGAAGCTATGACGCATGGCGACAAAATGAGTTTAGGCGAGAATGCCGATTTAGCCTTTCCACCATTGATAAACGACACGCCAATAGTAAACACCAAGAGGTTGAACGGAATGTTTAGAACCGAAGCACAAAACACAGCTTTCGACCCAAACACAGCGTCGCATACGGGGTATCCAATAAAGCTTACATTGCCAAATGCAAGCATAAAACGCGATATGCCCTTGCGTGCCTTGTTTACCTTGAATAGGTGCGGAATGAGGTAAGCCGCCCCAATAAGCACTATATAGTTTACCACTGCCACCACTGCCAATGAGATAAGTTCTGAGTTTTCAAAAGCCAAATCCTTGCCCATAACCGAAGCCAAAATAAGGGCTGGCATTGAAATGTTCATAATAAAGATTGAGAGTTTACGGTCAAGATCGCCCGACCATAAGTTTTTCTTGGCAGCAAATAACCCCACCAATACGATGCCAAATATCATTAGCATCTGCGTTAAGATGTGTAAAATGTCCATTTAGTTGTATTGTTTTTCAGTTTGCAAAGTTACTAACAATATATACAAAAACAGACTATTGCTACTTGAAAACTTAAAGATGGCAATATACGCTTTATGCCTCATGTACTCAAAAAAATTGCCTTACTCAAGTACTCAACTCGCAGAAATTGCATAAGTTTGTAGCTCAAATAGCTAAATCTATATTATGTATGAAAATTAAGAATATACTCCTACTTTGTGCCGCATCTATGCTCTTGGTAGCATGTGGCAAAGACAATAATTCGCCTGCCCCCATTAAACCCGTACTTCCGTCGTCGGGCGAAAAACTAGTCACCTCTATCACCCGTTTAGGCAATGTTGAGAGTGGCTATGATTGGACTTTCAGCTACAACGACGGACGCTTGGCCAATGCCGTAGGCACGCTGCGCGACCCCTCAGCAAGCTTAGATCGCTCCTTCAGCTACACCTCTTCCTTTGCCTATGGTGCTAAAGAGGTGTCGCTCAATAGTTCTACGGGCGAGAAGATTACGCTGCAGCTTAATGGCGATGGCTATGTGGCTAAAATGTTGGTAAACCGCAATGTCTACCTATTTCAGTACAACTACTCGGGCCAACTCTGTGCATGGTCTAAACAAGTGTTTGAAGAGTCGTTAGGCCAGATACAACAATATAACTCGTCGGCCACCATCGACTATGATACACAAGGTGGGTTGCAGAAAATAGTGTATAAGGGTGTTGATAATCGACAAACCATTTTAACCTTTACCAACTATGCCACAGCCAACCGCAATGGACTTATGCCTCCCACTATTGCCCGCGAGTTGGGGTGCATTGGTTTTGAACAACTCTACTATGCAGGGCTCTTAGGCCGCCCCACACGTCAGTTAGTAAAGTCCATTAAATACGACTTTTACGACGACTCTAATGCCGTTGCATCCTCTCAAGCCACCGACTTTGAATATGGCTACCAAAGCGATGGCAACATTGAACTTTGCAACTACCACATTGCGCCCAGTGGCAACATTGCCTCTGTGTCGTACAAGTACAATTAAGTAGACATTCAAAATCTACTTAAGCAATTATATGCCACAAAATAGGCATCAATGTTCTATACACTACACTGCTGAATTTTGACTTGAGAGGTCAAAATTCAGCAGTTTTTTTTACCTCGTTTTGCTCTTTGTTCACCCCTTTTTTGTGAACTATTTTTGACATTTTGTTTTGCTGAAATAGAACAAAAGTGTTAAATATTTTAATAGTTACCACTGTATTTTTACTTATTTTATATATTATACACATCTAACGCATGCTTAAATTGCAATAAAAGGCTTGTTTCATGCTAAGGATACGTGTTCTTATGGGCTAAGGATACGTGTTCTTACACCCTAAGGATACGTATCCTTACACCCTTAGGATACGCATCCTTGTACCCTAAGAACACGTATCCTTAGGCATATGAACACGTATCCTTAGCCCATTTTCATCTATTTGCGGCATCTACAAACTTGCATAACTAATTAATAATCAGTTAGTTACGCTATTTTATTAGCTCATAAATCAAAAAAAATGAAGCGGCGGCCCGCTTGTTTCAAAAAAAACGAATCATGAGCATTTGAAATTTCAACTCTGACGTAAAAAATAAACACCAAGTAGTGTGTTCAAAAATTTTTTTTATTTATACGAATAAGTGAACTGTAATAAACTCTGCATAGCGACGACCATACAAACTCAATATTTAAAATTTAATTGGTATGAATTGTTACCCCCTACTTAAAAGTACACTAACTAAAGTTCGTTGCTTTTAAAAATCAACATTCATAAAAACAAATTACAAAACCTTTGATATATAAGCAAAAGTTAGTATCTTTGCATCCGCTATGCAACCCATAGCACATCAAAATTCATACTATATTTTATTAAATTACACACAATGTACTTAGATTCTGAAAAGAAGAAAGAGATCTTTGGTAAGTACGGACAGTCTAATTCGGATACTGGTTCAGTAGAAAGCCAAGTAGCCTTGTTTTCTTACCGTATTGCCCACTTGACGGAGCACATGAAGCAAAACCGTAAAGATCATACGACTGAACGTTCACTTGTTAAGCTTGTAGGTAAGCGTCGCGCTCTCCTCAAGTATCTTAAGAACAAGGACATCGAGCGTTATCGTGCTATCATTAAGAACCTCGGCTTGCGTAAGTAAGCACCTATTGAGGGCTTAATAAGAAAAGCTTTAACAACATTCGCCATGAATGTTAGGAAAAGGAACAGCACTGCAAACATCTGTTTGCAAGTGCTGTTTTTTTGTGTTTATAAAAACGTTTTGCCCACATAGTCAGAAGAGGGGCAAACCACATGCTGAAAGTTCCTTTTATTGTTGCTCTAAAGCGCCAGCATAGAGTTTTTCTAAGAACACTCCGACGCCATCTTCATCGTTAGATAGCGTAACATAGTCGGCAATGGCTCTGAGCTCAGGAGCCGCATTTGCCATGGCCACACCTATGTTGGCATACTTAATCATTGACATATCGTTGTAGCCATCGCCAAAGGCTATTAAGCTGGTAACATCAAGTCCAAGATGCTGCAACAAGCGCTCTAACGACTGCGCTTTGTCAATGCCTTTAGGCACAAGTTCTACAAAGAATGGAGCCGAACGAAATGCATCCATCTTATTGTCCAAGAGGTCTGATAGTTCAGCCTCAGCCTTTACCATTTCGTCGGGATGCCCCGTAAGCAAGAGTTTGGTGGGATGCGCTTCGAGAGCCGAAGGCAAGTGTTCAACCTTCCGAACAGCCATTTTGTTGATACGACTCTCCTCCTTTACATACTCGTCATTAGGCATTTCGGTTACGATATGATTGCCCACATAGCCCAACAAAGCATAGTGATGACGTGTGGCATAATCGTAAATCAAGGGCACAGCATCGTCGGGCAGATGCTTGGCGTAAATTTCTTTTTTAGTAGCCCAATCCACAATTTTTCCACCATTGTACGAAAGTATGTAACCCCCGTTTTTTTCAAGTTCAAGACAATGAGCCACGGGCTCAATACCATAGGTAGGACGGCCCGATGCCAACACAATAATGGCTCCTTGGCGCATGGCTTGCACGAGTGCTTGGTGGGTGCGCGGCGTAACTTCTTTGTTATGATTAGTGAGTGTGCCATCAAGGTCGAGGGCTATGACATATTGTTGCATATATAGCTTTTTGTTGTTTCAAATTATATTGTTTTTCATCGTTGCATTTCGTTATAAATGATGTGCTCAAAATGCATGTTGCAAGTAGCACACAGCTACTTATTTACACGTTCAACCTCCCACATCACAATGCCAGCCGTAACGCTCACGTTCATGCTGTGCTTAGTGCCATATTGCGGTATCTCAAGGGCTTGGTGGCAAGCATCAACCACGGCTTGCTGCACCCCTTTCACCTCATTGCCCATAACGAGCGCATAGCGCTTACCAGGCTCAAACGAGAAGTGGCCCAACTTTAAACTGCCTTCAACCTGCTCAACAGCCAGCACCGTGTAGCCCGAAGCTTTGAGTTGGTTTACCGCCTCAAGCGTATCGGCAAAGTATTGCCACCGCACAGCGTCTTCGGCACCAAGGGCCGTTTTATGAATTTCGGGCGAGGGTGGCACTGCCGTAATGCCGCACATATACACAGCTTCGAGCCTAAAGGCATCGGCTGTACGCAGCACACTGCCCACGTTGTGTAGCGAGCGAATGTTGTCTAAAACCATAATGAGCGGCAACTTATCAGCCTGCTTAAAAGTATCAATGTCTATTCGGTTTAACTCTTCGACGGTTAGCTTTCGCATATTTAAATAATGTTTTATTGCCTAATAAAAAAGGGTGATGCAAAGGTAATAAAATAGCTGAAGACGGCCGTTGATAACCCTGTTAAAAAGCCGTGGATAAGTGGTGTATAGCGTTGTTTATATCTCAAGGCTCCCCATGCCCAAAGCCCCAAAATGGTTATCCACGAATAAACACCGTTTTACAGCCCAAACTAACAGATTGCTCCACCATTTTTGAGGTGTATCAACATAAAAAAGTTATTCCATAACCAGTTATCAACACCCTGTTTATAATTTACATTCTACACACCAATAGCAGCCTAAACATAGGCCATAGTCCCATATTTTGAGTGTTAATAAAATAGTGAAAAAAACAGGCTTTAATGGGGATAACTTCATAGCCAAATAAAAGCAGAAAAACTTACAAACACTTTCCACACACCATCATAATCAACATTACATTCTTTAATTTTTATCTATAGAAAGAATAAAAAAATAGAATAATGAATATATAGAACGGTGAAGAGCATAAGTGGAAAAGAAAAAATGGTAAGGGATTTGTGATAGACAAAATAGATAAACACAAAACAAATAAGTAATTTTGCATCTATCGTGATGGTGGCAATGGTCATACACAATAAGGTGTAAGAACATTGCCCACAAATAAAAAAATAAAAAAGACTACAGAATAAGCAACGCAAAGATATGGACAACGCAATAAAGGTGAAAGGTGCAAGGGTGAATAACCTTAAAAACATCGACCTTGAAATACCACTCAACAAACTCATTGTAGTGACAGGACTATCGGGTTCGGGCAAGTCGTCGCTTGCCTTCGACACGCTATATGCCGAAGGTCAGCGACGCTATGTGGAGAGTTTGTCGGCTTATGCTCGGCAGTTTCTTGGACGCATGCACAAACCCGAGTGCGACTATATCAAGGGGTTGCCACCAGCCATAGCCATTGAGCAAAAGGTAACAAGTCGCAACCCTCGCTCAACTGTGGGCACAAGCACCGAGATTTATGAATATATGCGTTTGCTATTTGCACGCATTGGTCACACCTTTTCGCCCATAAGCGGAACCGAGGTGAAACGAAACACGGTGCAAGATGTGGTGGACTGTGCGCTGACCTATTCTGAGGGCACACGCTTCACTGTGTTGGCTCCAATGAGGGTGAGAGGTGAGAGGTCGCTCATTGAACAACTAAAAATAGATATGCAACAGGGGCTTTCGCGCATAGAGGTTGAAGGCGAGATGATGCGTATTGAGGACTTTTTAGAGCAGATAGACAAGGGGGCCATGTGTATTGACGACAATACATCACAACACCCCGAAGGCGCAAGCATGGTAAAAGCCGAAAGTATAAACCTGCTTATCGACCGCATGGCAGTGAGTAGAGAAAAGGACACGTTGTCGCGTCTTTACGACTCTGTTGAAACAGCTTTTTTCGAGGGCGATGGCGCTTGCATGTTGCGCTTCTACCCTGCTAAAATACTCCATACTTTTAGCACACGTTTCGAGGCCGACGGCATGACCTTTCGCGAACCCGACGACAATATGTTCTCATTCAACTCTCCCATTGGTGCATGCGAACGGTGCGAAGGCTTTGGGCGCATTATGGGCATAAGCGAACACTTGGTGGTGCCCGACACTTCGCTCAGCGTGATGGACAATGCCGTGATGTGTTGGCGAGGCGACAAGATGAAGGAATGGAAACTTGAGTTTATCCGCCGCTGCGAAAGGCATCATAACGACTTTCCCATCTATACACCTTACTATAATCTCACGCAGAAGGAGAAGGACATATTGTGGCATGGCGACAATATAGAACAACAATTGCCCGACGAAGAGCAGGTTTCGATAGATGCCTTCTTCCGTATGCTTGAACGAGGACAATATAAAATTCAGTATCGTGTGATGTTGGCACGGTATAGGGGCAAAACGGTGTGCCCCGTTTGCCACGGTTCACGTTTGAAGCCTGATGCCGAATACGTAAAGGTGGGCGAACACAGCATAACCGAATTGGTGCAAATGCCTATTAAGGACCTCTTACACTTCTTTGAGAAGCTTGAACTTACGGAGCACGATGCAGCCGTGGGCAAGCGCTTGCTTACGGAGATAAAAAGCCGCTTACACTTTTTGCAAGAAGTGGGGCTTGATTACCTCACACTCGACCGCTTGTCAAACTCGCTATCGGGTGGTGAGAGCCAACGCATCAATTTGGCCACATCGCTTGGCTCGTCGCTTGTAGGCTCTCTATATATTCTTGACGAACCCAGTATAGGGCTGCATCCGCGCGATACAGAGCGGCTGATACATGTGCTTAAGGAGCTACGCAACTTGGGCAACACAGTAATTGTGGTGGAGCATGACGAAGAGATTATGCGTGCTGCCGACTACATTATCGACATAGGTCCGGAGGCTGGAAGATTGGGCGGAAATGTGGTATATAGCGGCCCGTATGTGCCCGATGAAAAACTACTGCCTCATACTCCTGAGGTGTATGTGAAAGAGAAAGATGCTTTTGTATCGCACACGCTAAACTATCTGTACGGACACGAACGCATAGCCATTCCAACTTCGCGCCGTGTGTGGAATCGCTCTATCGATGTGTATGGTGCAAGAGCTAACAATCTGAAGGGCATTGATGTGAAATTCCCACTCAATGTGATGACCGTAGTGACGGGAGTGAGCGGTTCGGGCAAGTCTACACTCGTGCGCGATATCTTTTATCGCGCCATGAAACGTGCCAAAGACGAGGTGGCCGAACGTCCTGGAGAATTTAGGGCATTAGGAGGTGATGTGAAGGCTGTAGAGGCTGTAGAGTTTGTAGACCAAAATCCTATAGGCCGCTCGTCGCGCTCAAACCCTGTGACCTATGTAAAGGCTTACGACGAAATACGTAAACTGATGGCAGCACAACCTCTTGCTAAACAAATGGATATGACACCAGCCTACTTCTCGTTTAACGCCGAGGGGGGACGTTGCGAAGAGTGTAAAGGCGAGGGAACGGTAAAGGTTGAAATGCAGTTTATGGCAGACCTCGTGCTTGAATGTGAGGCATGCCATGGCAAGCGTTTTAAGAGCGACATCCTTGAGGTGAAATATGAGGACAAGAACATTTACGACATCTTAGAGATGACCGTAAACCAAGCTATTGAGTTTTTTGGAACACACAACCAAACTAAAATAACCAAGAAACTCTTGCCGCTGCAAGAGGTGGGACTGGGATATATAAAACTCGGACAATCAAGCTCTACACTATCGGGTGGCGAGAACCAACGTGTAAAGTTGGCTTACTATCTGGGACAAGAACGCACCGTGCCTACGCTCTTTATCTTTGATGAGCCTACTACAGGATTGCATTTTCACGACATCAACCGACTGCTACATGCATTTAATGCACTCATTGAACGTGGGCATAGCATAGTGATAATAGAGCACAATCTTGACGTGATAAAATGTGCCGACCATGTAATTGACTTAGGCCCTGAAGGCGGACGCGAAGGCGGTTATGTAGTGGCTACGGGTACCCCCGAAGAGATAGTGGCGCAAAATAAAGGCTACACGGCTAAGTATTTAAAAGCAGCATTGCAGATAGAGGCATAAGATGGCTAACTATTTGTGGAGTTGCGTGTGACAATGGTATGGCTTTGAGGTATAGGCATAAAAAAACCTGTACCTCAAAGCGATAAAAAGAGGTACAGGCGCACTTTTGTTGTATAGATTACTAGACGTTACCTCACGGCAAGGTCAAGCGTTTTTATAACGTTCTTCAAAAATAGAATAATGAAGAACTAAAAAACATGAGGTTAATGAATTGCTAATCTTGCACCACTGTGCAAGTGAAACGGATTTAACCTAAAATCTAATACTATGAAAAACAC
>DJEH01000074.1:39825-43434 GCA_002431845.1 Prevotellaceae bacterium UBA5903
AATCTAATACTATGAAAAACACGTTGCAAAAGTATGTAAATGTTTGTATATGTGCAAATTTTTACTCTCTTTTTAGCCATAATGAGGAATTTAATATAAAGAACAACAATATAATTTTAATATAAAATAAAGCTATATGGTGGTGTGGGGAAAGGGTTATACACAACGCATCTTAAGGTGGGTTGTGCGGTTTAGAAAGCGCAAGGGCTATGGTGTGCATTCGCCTTTTGCCTTTAATCTGATACGTGGAGTTGTCTACGAAAATGGTATTTTTTATGCCTATAAAGATTTAGAGCATACGTTCAGACAGAACCAAAAGCAGGGCATAGAGCAATGGCGACTTAAGGACTATAAATTGCTTTTTAGATTGGCCAACTTCCAGCAAGCAAATGTGGGGTGGATGGTAGGCAGAAGCGATGACCAAATGCTTAGGCAAGCCTTGAGCAAAGGGTGTAGGCACACTGTGTATGAACTGATTAAAAGCACTTGTAATGCGAGTAAGGATAAAGCCGACCTTATTATTCTTGCAGAAGAGTGGCAAGGTAATGAAGCACTTGCTTACCTTAGATGCTTGAACATGGGAGGCATGCTGATAGTGAAAAATGTGGGAAGCAAGCACAAACCAGCTTGGCACTTGCTACTACAACAACCACAAGCGCAAGTGACGTTCAATCTGTATGATTTTGGTATCATACTTTACAGACCCGAACTACAAAGACAACACTATGTGGTGAACTACCTGTGATGTAACAGTGCGAACCACCCTAAACAACATATAACAGCATGAGTATTTATACGCGTAAAGGAGATAAAGGTAAAACTAAATTGATAACGGGCGAAAGTGTGGATAAAGACGATGCCTGCATACATTGTTATGGACTTTTAGACGAATTATCAAGCTATATAGGTTGGCTACTCTCATCGTTTAACGATGACGCAGAGCGGGTGCTAACTAATGAAAAAGCCGCATTGATACATGCACAAGAGGTGATGCTAAACGCACCATTGGCTTTTTTAAAACCTACTTTGAAAGCTGATGGTTGTGACACATTATCTAAACCCTTGTTACCTACCGAGGCTGATGTTGAGGTCTTAGAGCGGCTTATAGATGGTATGAACGATGAGGTGGGAGGCCTGTTTAAGGGCTTTGTTTTGCCAGGTGGACAGCCATTGGCTGCACAATCGCACGTGGTGAGATGTGTATGCCGACGCATCGAAAGACATTTGTATGCGTTGGTCAAAACCAGCGATGAGGTGAAAAAGGCATTGAATCAAGCGTATCTTTTGCCTTATGTAAATCGCTTATCCGACTTTTTGTATGCCTTGGCTATAAAGATTAATTATTGCGCTGAAAACAAATAAAAAGTAGGTTGTAGCATTAGGTCGTGCGAATTTTATATGCAGAAAGAAAAAAAATATGGAATAAATATATCATATTTGAATAAAAAGTGTATTTTTGCGCACGTTTTGTAAAAGAGTAGTACAGAACGTAACCTAAATCATAAATAAACTCAGACACTATGTATTGGACATTGGAATTGGCCTCGAAGCTTGAAGATGCACCTTGGCCTGCAACAAAAGATGAACTAATTGACTATGCCATGCGTTCGGGAGCTCCAATGGAGGTGGTTGAAAACCTTCAAGAACTCGAAGACGAAGGCGAAATATACGAAACTATCGAAGACGTTTGGCCTGATTATCCAACGAAAGAAGACTTCCTCTTCAACGAGGACGAGTATTGATTGCTTTTTAATGAGCTGTCATAGCTCAAAGCATTGAATATCAGCGATATGAGAATTTCTGTACAAAATTCTCATATCGCTTTTTACGTTCTTTTACCGCCAAATAAACTTGCCAAACGGGACTATTTCGGAGAATTAAATAATCAATAACCGCGTCGTTTCACCGACTTTCTTTTGTGATCATTTAATTTTCGGAGAAAATCCGGGATACATGTTTGTTTTTAAAGCAAAAACATTACCTTTGTAAAAAGAATCAACGTATTGAATAAGGAGGTGAACTTATGAATACCCAAGAAACAAAGAACCAAGCAGTGTTGTCTAATCAAGGCAATATGACTTCATTCAGATATGCCGACTACAACATTCGTTTCCGCACTCCAAGCATATTGAAAAAATATGTAGAGGTAAAATCGTGGGATGATGGCTATATCGTTGTTATGGCGGATTATGAGGGTATGGGCATAACGGAAGAGTATATAGACTTGGTGCCAATACTCCAGAATCTCTATATAAAGCCAGAGACTTTCTTAAAAAACATCCAAACTGTAAAAATCGGAGACTATGAACAATAATGAATTGTTAAAGGTGAGTTCCGCTGCCGACATGATTGTTTGCGGCTATGCGTTTTCGAAGACGGATGACTCCAACATACGTGTGTTAGACCTTAAAGTCCCTCATCATGCATTGCTCATGTCGCCACAAGGTGAAGTGTTGGAAACTACTATGGACGATGTTGAATTGAGTATTGTTGAAGGGTATTGGGACAAGAACCGAAAATACATGGAGGAGTCGTATGCCTAAATATTATGAATTCAAAGTTTCGGGGTATTTCCTTTACTATACGTCACATTGCGTTATTGAAGCCATGCACGTACACGCCAGCGACAAGAAACTGACAGAAATAGGTTCTGCGAAGTTTTTTGTAAAAGGCAATGGTGATACAGTGGTAAAAGAGCGTGGTAGGCTTAACGATAAAGCCATACGCATCATACGTGAGTTTATCAAGGACAATTACAAGGAAATGTATCTTTGTTGGGGTAAAGATGAGTCCAAACGGATTTTACGAGAAGGAATAAAATTGGTTTCGTATATTTTTTGAGAAGGATTGACTATGAAAGAGACAACATTAAAATTCCTTGAGAGAAATCTCTGTAACGAGCCTTCTACTTTTGCAGAAGAGGCGAAGTGGAGACAAGACAATGAAGTGTGGCTAAAGTGGTCGCAAGGCATTGCCATGAAGATTATTGACTATATGCAAGAGCATAAACTCTCACGTGTCGATATTGCAGCGCGTCTTGGATGTTCTCCGCAGTATGTCAGCAAGATTCTTTCTGGGCGAACCAACTTCTCATTCAAGAGTATTGCAGAGATAGAGCGGTGTCTTGGCATACATTTTATGGAAACTGCTTTTGCGTGAAGTTTGTAAGAGAATTTTGCAAAGTTCCGAGATAAATGCACCTTATCTTGCTTTTTTATAGCGATGAGGTGCATTTATCTCGGCTTTTTTGTTATTCAAAGCGCAATGAGATGACTCGATTTTTTTGTGCATTGATACACTTTTGTCGAGTAAGCATCTTGTAAACTCACAAATTCTATCCTTCCCTAACACTAAAATCTTCTGAAATCAAAGAAAGAGGAGTGACCATGTAAACATTTCTGCTATCTTCGCATATACTGGTTAGAATTTTGAAATAGATTTGTATATGGGAAGAATATCACGCACTTATCCGAAAGGAAGATTGAGGCTGCGCACTCCGAGAACGGTGCAGCCCGACAAGAAGTATCCGCTCTACATTGAATACAACTGGCAGGCAGACAATGCCCGCAAGTCAACAGGCATCAGCGTGACAGCGAAAGAGTGGAATGT
>DJEH01000037.1 GCA_002431845.1 Prevotellaceae bacterium UBA5903
GCTTCATCAGTCACGTAGCCCGCTACGCTCCCTCTTCAGCCTATGCTTCTGACAAAAACAAGGCACAAATTCATATCAATTAATTTTGAACACCTACTTAACCTTCTTTTATTTTACATTAAAATAACATATTCTATATTGAAAATACATACAACATGAAACAGAAAGCTAATTTTCTACCCGCCATATTTATCCTTGCCGGTATTACCATATTGGTAATCATAGGTAGCTTGTACGCATTCAACAACGACTCTGACACCATACAAGGTCAAGCCGATGTTACGGAATACAGAGTGTCGAGCAAAGTGCCTGGGCGCGTGCTCAAATATCTGGTAAAAGAGGGCGACTATGTGCATGCTGGCGACACGTTGGCTATACTTGAGGCTCCTGACGTATCTGCCAAATTATCGCAAGCTCAAGCTGCTGAAGACGCTGCAGCCGCACAGAGTAAAAAAGCAGAAAAGGGTGCCCGACAAGAGCAAATTACCGCTGCCTACGAAATGTGGCAAAAGGCTAAAGCAGGCGTTGACATTGCCGAAAAGTCATACAACCGTGTGAAGCGACTATTTGAACAAGGGGTTATGACTGCGCAAAAGTTGGACGAAGTAACAGCACAACGAAATGCCGCTATCGCTACAGAAAAAGCCGCCAAATCGCAATACGACATGGCTAAAAACGGGGCTGAAGTTGAAGACAAAGAGGCTGCCGCTGCACTGGTTAATCGTGCTAAGGGTGCTGTAAAAGAAGTAAACTCTTACATCAAAGAGACAGTGTTGATAGCCTCAGCAGATGGCGAAGTTACCGACATCTTTCCGCAAATTGGCGAACTTGTAGGCACAGGTGCCCCTATCATGAACGTGGCTATTATGAACGATATGTGGGTTACGTTTAACATTCGCGAGGACCATTTATCTTCGTTCAAAATGAACAATACCTTTAAAGCCACCATTCCTGCACTTGGCAATAAAGAAGTAACACTCAAGGTTTACTACATGAAAGACCTTGGCTCTTATGCAGCATGGAAAGCTACTAAGACTACAGGGCAATTTGACATGAAGACCTTTGAAATTAAAGCTTCGCCTGTTCAAAAGATAGATGGTTTACGACCTGGCATGAGCGTGCTATTTGCTCCTGCCCAAACCAAATAGCTTATGCAAGATATTAAACAATCAAGCAAAAGTTGCAACATATTTACACGTGAGCTGCGACGCATTTGCACGCAACCCATCTACTTGTTTTGCATGGTATTGGCTCCACTCTTTTGCTACTTTTTCTTTACCTCATTAATGAAGGAGGGGTTGCCAGAGAGTTTACCAATGGGACTTGTAGACGAAGACCATACGACGACCACACGCAACTTGGCACGCAACCTCGATGCATTTCAGATGAGCGACATTACGCACGAATATGCAAACGTAACAGATGCACGCAAGGCTGTTCAGAAAGGAGACATCTATGGCTTTTATCTCATTCCGCATGGAACAACCCAACAAGCACAGTTGCAACGCATTCCAACGATTTCGTTCTATACTAATAACTCTTATCTCGTGGCAGGTTCTTTGCTTTATCGAGATATGCGCACCATGTCGGAATTGGCATCGGGAGCTGCCACACGCTCTGTGCTCTATGCTAAAGGCGCAACCGAAAGGCAAGCCATGGCCTACCTGCAACCCATTGTGATTGATATGCATGCCACAAACAATCCTTGGCTCAACTATAATGTGTATCTATCAAACATCATCATCCCTGGCATGTTGGGCATATTTATTTTTATGACCACTGTTTATAGCCTTGGGTCAGAACTTAAGTTTGGCACATCAGACGAACTTATGACTTCGGCCGATGATAGCATTATTGTTGCACTAACAAGCAAACTGTTGCCTCAAGGCATTATATTTTTGCTTATGGGCACACTCTACATATTGCTACTCTATGGCTACTTACACTTTCCGTGCAACTGTGGCATTATGCGCATGTGGTGTGTGATGGCGCTATTTGTGTTAGGGTGCCAAGGTATGGGCGTATTTATGTTTACCATGTTGCCAACCCTACGTATGGGCCTCTCATTTGCTTCGCTTTGGGGCGTAATATCCTTTAGTATATCGGGCATGTCGTTCCCTGTTATGGCCATGCACCCTACACTGCAAGGTTTGTCATACTTATTCCCTTTGCGACATTATTATTTACTCTACGTAAACTGCGCACTCGACGGATACAACATAGCAAATGCTTGGCCCTTTGCCTTGTCGTTGCTGGTGTTCCTGCTTTTGCCATTACCCTTCTTGCCACGCTTGAAAAAGGTAATGAAATACTACGAATACGAACCATAATAAACGCCTATGTCATTCTTATCTATTTGTCGTCAATCACTATCAGACATCAACTACATATTCAGAGAAGAATTGCGCACCATCATTCGTGACAAAGGCGTAATTATCTTCTTCTTTCTTGTGCCTTTAGGCTATCCCCTACTCTACACTTTTATCTATACGAACGAGGTGGTAAGAGATGTACCTGTTGCGGTTGTAGACGACTGCCGAAGCACACAGAGCAGAGAGTACATACGCCACGTAGATGCAACACCTGACGTTAAAATAGTGTCGTATTGCGCCAATATGAGCGAGGCTAAAAACATGATAAAACACCGCGATGCCTATGGCGCAATACATATTCCGAACGACTTTACAAGCCGCCTCAACAAAGGCGAACAGGTGTATGTAGGTGCTTATGCCGACATGAGCGGAATGCTCTACTATAAGAGTGTGCTCACAGCCAACACCAACGTTAGTTTGGCTATGAACGCTAACATCAAGATAAAAAGAGCGGGCGGAAGTACGGTACAACAAGACGAAGTGGCAGAACACCCCATAAAATATGAGGAAGTGTCACTATTCAATCCGCAAAATGGTTTCGCCACATTTCTCATTCCTGCTGTACTCATCCTCATCATCCAACAAACGCTTTTGTTGGGTATAGGCATGGCTGCTGGTACAGCAAGAGAGCATAATCAGTTTAGAGACCTTGTGGCAGTAAACAAGCACCATCGTGGTTTGCTACGCATTGTTATGGGCAAGGGGGCAGCCTATATGCTTGTGTACATACCGCTTTGCGTTTACGTTTTAGCCATTGTTCCACACCTATTCCACTTAAACCAAATCGGTAACCCGTGGCACATAGCTTGCTTCATATTGCCATTTCTCATTGCATCAATCTTTTTTGCTATGACTGTGAGTGCTTTTGTGCGCCACCGCGAAATGTGTATTATGCTCATTGTGTTTACCTCTGTGCCCTTACTATTTATCTCGGGAATATCGTGGCCTGGAAGTGCCGTTCCCGATGCATGGAAGGCTATCAGCTATGTTTTTCCTTCTACGTTTGGCATACATGGCTTTGTGGCTATTAACAACATGGGAGCTACGCTGACCGATGTTGAACACGATTGGTACATGTTGTGGATACAAGCATTGGTATACATCATAACCACTTGCACCGTGTACAAAGCAAGCATAGCCAATTCACGGCAACACGTTATTGCTGCATGGAATGCACTAAAGAGCAAAAGTAAAAGATGACCGAAGACTTATAAACAGACCATTTTAAGTAGGTGCTTTAAATAATAATTATTGAGCACCTACTTATTTTTTTATTATCATTTTCATATATTGCAAATCAAAGTTTCTTCGTAATATTGCATATTGTTTAGCACAAGTTACCCTTTTAAAAACAAGAAACTACGCATGAAAATATCCGTTATCATACCAGTATATCGTACAGAGAAAACGCTAATACGTTGCGTTAATAGCGTGTTGGCACAAACCTTCACTTGTTGGGAAATGATATTGGTTGATGATGGTTCGGACGATGGTTCTCCGCAGATGTGCGACGATTTAGCGAATAAAGACAAGCGCATTCGCGTTGTGCACCAATGCAACAAAGGACTGGGGGCTGCACGCAATACAGGCATAGCAAACGCAAATGGTGACTATTTGCTATTTGTAGACTCTGATGACTATATAGCTCCTAATACTTTAGAAACTGCGCTTAACGAATTGCAGAAACATCCTCAATGTAGTTTTGCTGAATTTGGTGTATATAAATGGGTTGGTAACATTGAAAAAGAAACAACTCTTTTATTTAATAACCATTTAATCAACACTGCCGAGGAATACTGGTTTGCTGCTAAAGGATATGAACATTGCTATGCATGGAACAAACTTTTTAGGAAAGAGGTGTTTGAACACATAAGGTTCAAAGAGAACAAAAAGTTTGAAGATGTATTTACCATGATAAACGTGCTTAAAGAATATGAGCAGTGTGTTACCATATCGCCAGCACTATATTACTACTGCTACAACAATGAAGGTATTACGGCAAATGCTCAAACTGAGCTATGCGACCTTTTGGAGGCTTTAGTAAAAGTGTTTGATTTTTATAAATGGCAAAAACCACAGCATACAAGCAAAACGGATTATAACATGTTTTGCGAACATGCGCTCAATATTCAAATAGACGTTTATTCTTGGTGTGGTAAGAACAAGCTATTGCTGCATAAATTGCCATTAGCCCCAACTCCCAAAATGATTATGCAATATCTATTAGGAGTTTCGCTTTTTTGTAAAACTTATAACCTACTGCGAAAGCTATGCAAAAGCATCAACCATTAATAAGTTTCGTCATACCCGTCTACAACATACCTGCACCAATGCTGCATAAATGCATCAGTAGCATTTTTGAATTAAGTTCTGACATTGATAAGGAAGTAATTATTGTGGATGATGGTAGCGATTGCCCTATTGAAGCTGTATTGCAAACACCCCATAAGGATAGCATTGTTTGTCTTAGACAACCTAATAAAGGTGCTGCAGCTGCTCGCAATGCTGGACTTGATGCGGCACGAGGCACGTACATACAATTTGTTGATGCTGACGACTATATTATACCTAACATATACATTCAGCTCCTACGTTTTGCCCTTAAAAACAATGCAGACTTGCTAAGTTTCAGAAGCATTTGTTCTAAAAAACACAGGGGAACACTTCGTGCAATTAAAGGGCCTATAACGGGGGCTTGCTACATGAAACAAAACTATGTTAGAGTAATGCCGTGGGGCTATATCTTTAAACGAAAAATGAGCACCGAACTTTGCTTTACTAATGGTAGCTTCTACGAAGACGAAGAATACACACCACTGCTATACTTAAAGTGTAAACGCATTTACCACACACTTAGTACGGCTTATTTTTACAATCAAAGAATAGGATCGCTGACCCACTGCACCAACACAGATTACACCAAAAAGCGGTTTCCAGACTTTGAACGCATTATCTTGCACCTTTATCAATTACAAAAAAAAGCGCAAGGTGAAGACAAACTTGCACTGGAAAGGAGAGTGGCACAAATTACAGAAGATTATGTATATAATATCATGCGATTTACGCACAACAAGCACATACTTGAACAAACTATTCTCCGACTAAAAGAGGCGGGCATTTGGCCTTTACCCACTCATTTCTACAACATTAAATATACGCTTTTTCGTTGGATGACCTCAAATGCCACTATGCGCAACATACTGAGCTTTTGGTTGTAAGTAGGTATTCTAAATTTAATCATATAATCATGTTCAGCATTAATAGATATGAATTTTGAACACCTACTTAACAAATAATTTATCTCTTCATGAAAATACTTCTACTTGGCGAATATAGTAATGTGCATTGGACGCTTGCTCTTGGTCTTAGAAAACTTGGCCATAAAGTTACGGTTGTTTCAAATGGTGATTTTTGGAAGAACTACCCTCGAGACATTTCGCTTGTGCGTAAAGAACGCGCTTTTGACGGCATGCGCTATTATTTAAAACTTCTTTCGGTATTGCCGTTTTTGCGTGGATACGACATTGTGCAACTTATTAATCCGATGTTTCTTGAACTCAAAGCAGAACGAATTTTACCCATATATCACTATTTGAGAAAGCATAACAAACGTATGGTAATGGGAGCTTTCGGCATGGACTATTATTGGATAAAAACGTGTGACACCCCAAATAGTCCATTTAAATATAGCGACTTTAACATTGGTCCGCAACGCCGCCATAACGCTGATGCTAACAAAGAAAGAAAAGATTGGATTGGTACAGCTAAAGAAAAACTTAACACTTACATAGCCAACGATTGTGATGCTATTGTAGCAGGACTTTATGAATACTGGCGGTGCTACAATCCTTTGTTTCAGGATAAAACCACCTTTATCCCCTTTCCTATACAATTAGACCAATTTCCTGCACGCACAAATTTTTATCAAGAAGGAAATGCTATAAAGTTATTTATTGGTATAAGCAAAAAACGCAGTGCCTACAAAGGCACGGACATTATGCTAAAAGCAGCAAAAGCTGTTGAAGCCCAATATCCGCAACAATTAAAAGTATTAGTTGCCGAAGGCTTGCCTTTTGCCGAATATTGTAAACTCATGGAAGGTGCTGACATTATAGCCGATCAACTCTATAGCTACACCCCTGCCATGAATGCATTGCAAGCCATGAGCCGCGGCATTGTGTGTATGGGGGGTGGTGAACCCGAAAACTACCAAATCATACACGAAAAGAAACTCAAGCCCATCATCAATGTGCAACCTACTTACGAGAGTGTATACAAAGAAATTGAAAAAATTGTTCTTCAACCTTCTCTGATAGAACTTCTACAAAGACAGAGCATTGAGTATGTAAATAAGCACCATGAATATGTGAAGGTGGCAAAACAATACGAAAGGCTTTATGATAGGATTTTGGAAACGCAAATCAACGTATAAAACATACAAAAGGTGAGATGAAGATATCTGTTATTGCTAAGTAGGTGTTCAAAATTAATTGATATGAATTTGTGCATTGTTTCTGTCTTCAGCCTATGCTTCAGACAGAAACAATGTACTAAGGCATATTAATTAATGTAGGACATAATTACATAAATTAATTTTGAATACCTACTTAATATCATCATCTCACCTTTATCCTTTACTAAGTGTTTTAAGGGAGAACTACTTCACCAAAGGTTCATCCTTTGCCTTTCCTGCGGCTGCCCAATCCTCTGGTATAAACTTCCATTGATTAAGAGGTACTGGGGCTATTGTACCCATTTCGCGTATGCCGAGCATCAGATAATAGCGTAAATCTTTTTCTGTGGTCCACACTATGCGTTTGGGCAGTTCGGAGCTGGGGATATGAGCACCTTCTGTGAGCAATCCGCCACCACCATTGCCACGGTATGAATTAACTGCACAGCGATAAGTTGCTGTCAGTGAAAAGGGTTTACCATCAGCCATTTGCGTAATTGTAATTTTATGACCAGCAGGTTTAGATAAATCTACTGTATAACAAATGCCCGCTGCCGAATCAAAGTTATAGCTTGGATACTGCATGCGTTGCCATGCATCCTTAATATTCTCTGCATTAGGACGGAAAAGCATCAAATGGTCGTCTTTTGACTTCATCTGATTAGTCCAATGCGCATAAGAATACTCCAAATAATCCTTTACTTCCTGCCCAGTAAGATTCATTACATAAAGCAGATTTTCATAGCGGTAAAGATTAAACATATCACGCACATGGATAGGGCCTTCAGGAATAGAAGCATCGAGTGCTAACGGAGCTGCAAATGATATGTCAGCATTTGATATAGACAATTGCATAGAGTGGATAAAGTCTATAAAAGCAGACGAACCAAAGAAGGCAGGAGTAGTCTGCATATCATTCTCGTTGTAGCCAATAACCTCTGAAGTAAATGCTTTTACTGTGTCAGCTTGTGCTGCAAAATGTTTTAACAAATCTGCATCGGGGGCTAATGAGTCTATATCTACCACATCGCCTGTTACTTGCTTCTTCACCACTTTTTTACCATTAAGCGTGAGCATCACATTGGCTTGAGCCACTGCTTCGGCTTGAGCAGCAGGATTAAGCACCCACACCGTATCGCCAGCAGCATTCACAACTTGGCGCAAAGCACGACGATGGTCGTGGCCGCAAAATACGACGTCAAATCCAGGAACTTGTTGCGCTACAGCTACCGATGCATTCTCAGCCCCTTGAGGTGTGCCTTGGTCCTTACCTACTCCAGAGTGGAAAAGACCCACTATCACATCAGCCTTTTGGCGCATTTCGGGCATATACTTGCGTGCCACTTGCACCATGTCGTCAAAACGGAGCCCACTCCATAAATTCTCTGGTAGCCACATGGGGATGCCAGGAGTTATCATGCCCAACACAGCTATTTTTATGCCTTGGCGCTCTATAATTGTATATGGTTTCCAATAAGTTTTACCTGTTTTTGTTTCTATCACATTAGCACCAAGCATAGGAAAATTACACTGACTCACCCAACGGTCGTAAACAGCATGTCCTGTTTCTACGTCATGGTTTCCCACAGTGGCTACATCATATTGCATATAGTTCATCATCTCTGCACAAAGGTGCTTTGACGATGTATCCATATAGTTGTAATAATAGGCAGTGGGCTGGCCTTGCAAAATATCTCCATTATCAAGAAGTACTACATGGTCGGTGCCATGAGTTTGTCGTAAATTTTTTACGTACGTATAGATACGTGCCAAACTGCCCTTGCCTGGCTTACCATTAATAAAGTCGTAAGGGAGATAATTGCCATGAACATCACTGGTTTCAAGCAATGATATTTTTACACTACGTTGTTGTGCAAAAGTTATTATTGTCAAAGACAAAGCAAATAAAAAAAGTGTTATGCGTTTCATTTTCTTACGTAATTTACAAAGTCATAAGCAAATTTATTTTTCTCATCAGCATCGTGATGCTCGCGCCATACTTCAGTCCATTCACTTGGGTTGTATGCAGGAAAGAAAGTATCTGCCTCATCTGCCACCGCATCAATATGAGTTAAACATAAACGCTGAGCAAGTGGTAAACAAGCCTCATATATGCTCTCGCCTCCAATGACAAAGACCTCCTCGTCTGCTTGGCATGCATGCAATGCTTCGTCTATAGAGTGAAATACTTCTACGCCTGGAGCTGCATAATCTTTTTGTCGCGTAACCACCACATTACGACGATTGGGCAAAGCACCTTTGGGTAGCGACTCAAAAGTTTTTCGTCCCATCAAAATGGTGTGCCCCGTTGTGAGTTGTTTAAAATGTTTTAGATCTGCAGGCAGATAATAAAGCAATCCACCCTTGTTGCCAATGGCATCATTCTGCGTAAGTGCACAGATAATAGAAAGTTTCATAAACTATGGTTATCTTTATTTTGGGCACAAAGTTAGTGGATTTTATCTGAAAAAACGTAAGGTTTACTTGGCATGATAAATTGAAAACAGTAAATTTGCCATATATTGCAATACATAAGCATAAAGGAAAGAAACCTTAAAAACAAATACATACTTAATACAAAAATATGAGTTTGAAAATTGTAGTACTTGCCAAGCAAGTACCTGATACTCGCAATGTAGGAAAGGATGCTATGACTCCCGAAGGCACAGTTAATCGTGCTGCATTGCCAGCCATCTTCAATCCTGAAGACTTAAATGCCCTTGAACAAGCTCTTCGTTTGAAGGAGCAAAACCCTGGTTCAACCGTACATATTCTTACAATGGGTCCTCCCCGTGCCACAGAGGTTATACGCGAGGGACTATATCGTGGTGCAGATGGTGGCTATCTACTCACCGACCGTGCCTTTGCAGGTGCCGATACCTTAGCCACAAGCTATGCTTTGGCGCAAGCTATCAAAAAGATTGGCGTGCCTGACATCGTATTAGGTGGACGTCAAGCAATTGATGGCGACACAGCTCAAGTGGGTCCACAAGTGGCGCAAAAGCTTGACCTTAACCAAGTAACCTATGTAACGAGCGTAGACGAGGTTAAGGATGGTAAGGTGATTGTTACTCGCCACATTGATGGTGGTATGGAGCGTGTTGAAGCTCCTATGCCTATATTGCTAACAGTTAATGGCAACGCTGCGCCTTGTCGCCCACGCAATGCCAAGTTGGTAATGAAGTACAAACGTGCTTCTGCACCTATGGAACGCCCCACTGATGGTACGCTTCCTTACGCCGAAGAATACGACAAGAAACCTTATCTAACCATTGCACAATGGAGCGTGGCCGATGTTGATGGCGACTTGCAACAATGCGGCTTGGCTGGTTCGCCAACCAAGGTAAAAGCAGTGCAAAACATTGTTTTCAAAGCTAAAGAAAGCAAGCAACTCACTGGTTCGGATGCCGATGTTGAAGGTTTGGTAAAGGAGTTGCTAGAAAGTCATACCATTGGTTAAACCACAAACACACTTGTTATGAACAACGTATTCGTATATTGCGAAATAGATAAAACTACTGTTGAGGAAGTATCGTTCGAACTCCTCACCAAAGGCCGCAAATTGGCCAACAAACTAGGGGTTTCTCTTGAAGCTATTGTTGCTGGTACAGGTATTAAAGGCAAGGTTGAAAAAGAAATTTTGTCGTATGGTGTAGACAAACTTCATGTTTTTGATGCCGAGGGATTATTTCCTTACACTTCAAAGCCACACACCAGTATTTTAGTTAATCTCTTTAAACAAGAGAAACCACAAATATGCTTAATGGGTGCCACAGTAATAGGTCGCGACCTTGGCCCACGCGTGTCATCATCGCTCACAAGCGGTCTTACCGCCGACTGTACAGCGCTTGAAATTGGCGATTTTGACGATAAGAAGAATAAAAAGCACTACGACAATTTGCTCTACCAAATTCGCCCAGCATTTGGTGGAAATATTGTTGCAACTATTGTTAATCCCGACCATCGCCCACAAATGGCAACCGTTCGTTCTGGTGTCATGAAGGCCGAAAAGGTAAGCGACAACTATAATGGCGAGGTTGTTTATGAGGATGTTGCAAAATTTGTTCCCTCAACCGACTACGTAGTGAAAGTGCTCGAACGCCACGTTGAAAAGGCTGCTAACAACCTTAAAAGTGCTCCTATCATTGTAGCTGGAGGCTATGGTGTTGGCTCTAAAGAGGGCTTTGACCTTTTGCGTAAACTTGCTCACGAACTTCATGGCGAAGTGGGTGCAAGCCGTGCTGCTGTTGATGCAGGCTTCTGCGAGCACGATTTACAGATAGGCCAAACAGGGGTAACCGTGCGTCCAAAGGTATACATTGCTTGTGGCATTAGCGGAGCTATACAGCATGTGGCTGGCATGAAAGAGAGTGGTATAGTTATCTCTATCAACACAGACCCTAACGCACCTATCAACCAAATAGCAGACTACATCATTACAGGTTCAGTCGAAGAGGTTGTTCCTAAACTCATTAAGTACTACAAGAGTAATAGTAAGTAAACAATGGCAAACAATTATACTGATCATCCAGAATTACGCTTCGAGCTGAACCATCCCCTCATGAAGCATATCGTGGAACTTAAAGAACGCAATTTCCGCGACAAAGACGAATTTGACTACGCACCTATCGACTTTGATGATGCAATGGACAACTACGACCGTGTGCTCGACATTGCAGGCGAACTTGCTGGCACTACTATTGCCGACAACGCCGAAGGTGTTGATATTGAAGGCCCCCACCACGAAGGCGACCGCGTGCACTATGCGAGCGGAACGGCAGCCAACCTCGACGCTATGGTAAAGGCTGGTCTTAATGGTATGACTATGCCACGTCGCTTTGGTGGACTTAACTTCCCCATCACTCCCTACACCATGTGTGCCGAACTTGTTGCAGCAAGCGATGCTGGATTTGGCAACATTTGGAGTCTTCAAGATTGTATTGAAACGCTCTATGAGTTTGGTAATGAAGACCAACACAGCCGCTTTATTCCTCGCATCTGCGCAGGCGAAACCATGTCGATGGACCTCACGGAACCTGATGCAGGCTCAGACCTTCAGCACGTAATGCTCAAAGCTACCTATTCTGAAGAAGAAGGATGCTGGTTGCTCAATGGTGTAAAGCGCTTTATTACTAATGGTGATGCCGACCTGCATCTTGTGCTTGCACGCTCTGAAGAGGGCACTACCGATGGACGTGGTTTGTCTATGTTTATCTATGACAAACGCCAAGGTGGGGTAAACGTGCGCCGCATTGAAAACAAATTGGGCATTCATGGTAGCCCCACTTGCGAACTTGTTTACAAAAACGCTCATGCCGAACTTTGTGGCGACCGCAAACTTGGTCTTATCAAATATGTGATGGCACTAATGAATGGTGCACGTCTTGGCATTGCAGCCCAAAGCGTTGGTATCTCGCAAGCAGCCTACAACGAAGGTATTGCCTATGCACGCGATCGTGAACAGTTTGGCAAAGCCATCATCAACTTCCCTGCAGTGTATGATATGTTGGCTTTGATGAAAGCCAAACTCGATGCAGGACGTGCTTTGCTCTACCAATGCTCGCGCTACGTAGATATTTACAAAGCTCTTGACGACATTGCTCGCGAACGTAAACTTACTCCAGAGGAACGCAAGGAACAAAAAACTTATGCAAAGCTTGCCGACTCGCTCACCCCATTGGCTAAGGGTATGAACTCTGAGTATTGCAATCAAAACACCTATGATGCACTACAAATTCATGGTGGCTCGGGCTTTATGATGGAATACCCCATACAACGTTATTATCGCGATGCTCGCATTACAAGCATTTATGAAGGCACAACACAACTGCAGGTAGTAGCAGCCATTCGCTACGTAACCAATGGCTCTTACTTGGCACAAATGCGTGAGTTTGAACAGGCTGAAGTAAGCGAAGCTATGCGCCCGTTGCAGGCACGCGCCAAGGCTATGGCTGATAAATTTGAAGAAGCTGTAGCGCGTATTAAAGAGGCTGGCGACCAGGCTTATCACGACCTTTGCGCACGCCACCTCATGGAGATGGCAGCCGATGTAATAATGCTTCACCTATTGCTTCACAATGCCACTGCCAATGCCGAACTCTTTAGCAAGAGCGCACATGTTTATGCCAACTTTGCTGAAGCTGAAGTGGCTAAGCACTACACTTTTGTAATGAACCTCAACGTTGAAGACATTGCAAACTATACAGCCGAATAAGACTATATTTTAGTCAAAAAAAATATAAATTATTTATGAGGAACAAGAGATAAACACTATGTTTAAGGACAAGTTCATTTCTTGTTCCTCTTTTTTATTCTAACAATTGATCCATACCATAAATTTTTATGCAAGCATTCATCAATAATCTTTATGAAAAACGCTCTTTCAGCGATAAATTTAATTTTTGCATTGATTGGATAAAAGCATACGCTACACCATTTTTTAAGCAATCATTGCTTTTTATCTTGCCTTTTTGCATCATACAAGGCTACCTATTACAAGCGATTATGAAGTATACAAACTCATCATACGTTGGTAGCAGTGTGGCAACAGGAGATATGATAAAAATAGGTCTGTGTTATGCAGTTTCAATTGTAAGTGCATTCATTGCTTATTCGTTTTTCTATGCACTGATTAAAGAAACGGTTATCAATAAGAACAATCTACAAAAAGCGACCTTTAGCAGCGTATGGAAGGCTATGAAATCCAATATGTTCAGACTTTTTCTATCATCTGTTGTAGGATTTCTTTTTATTGTTGTCTGCGGTATCATATTATTTTTGTTGGCACTTCTGAACAAATTAACACTGATTGTCACCCTTCCGGCTTTTGCAGCAATATGTATAGCACTATTGGCTTTTCAACCTCGATTTATACTCACAGACGATCCTATACTTGAGGCATTTACGCACGCTCTTAACTTAGGTTTTAAGTGCTGGTGGGGCTTTTTCTCAACAGTCTTTGTGATGGGTGTGCTCGTCACCATTGTACAATGCTTTGCTTATATACCTATGTACTTAAGCTCTATTACACAGATGCTTACTCAATCGTTTTTAGGGGAAATAATGGGCTATGTATCAGGCGCTCTTCTAATTTATGTATCAATGATTACAAGCCTTTTCATGGTGCTCATAATTTGCGTACAGTATGGGCATGCCACAAAAAAAATAGATAAAGAAGAGCCATTAAACATAGAAGACAAAGTAGCATAAAAGCTACATATAACACAACGACAGAGGCTATAAAGACCGAGGACTAAAGTTAAACGATACACTTTTAAATCACCTTTCAGAAATTAAAAAGAGGGCATGCCACACAAAATTTGGCATGCCCTCATCCAATTATAGTTTTATCATCTTATCGTCTTTAACATTTAATTTCACATCAGTTTGGACGGAAGAAGTAGTTTTTCTTACTACCCTTTAACTGCTTTTTAGCACTCTTACTTGTAAGTTCACCAATGATAGACTTCAAAATGTAGTCGAAGTTATTAAAACCATTTGTAAGGTCCTCTTCATGGATTACGTTTGTCCAGCTATCAAGTTTTCCCCAACTGCCGCCATTGCTATTACCACCATCACCAGTAGGTGCGAACAATATCAAGCGGCGTCCCGAAGGCATTTTATTCCACTTGGCCGACAAATCATCAATTGTTGTCTGTGCATACTTACCTATAAGATAGGGAGCATCAGTCCATAATATTATTACTTGGCGATGATAGCCATCATCTTGTCCCCAGTCAGTTTTACTAAATGCTTTATCAAGCACTTCAAGTCCGCTTTCGGGGGTGTCGCCCCCACCTGAAGCATAAAGAGAATTGACAAAGAGCTTAAAATCATCAGTTCGTGTAGGAAGGTCATAAGCAACACTCGTTTGCAACCAAGGAGAGTCTACATTCAAGTCGCGGAATGCCATCACCTGCGTATTTAGCCCTGTAAGAATAATGCCTTCGTCATCGCATGCTTGCTTAAACGAATCGTAGAAGCCAATAGCATTTCGTTTCACCGTATTGATAATGCTCGACATACTGCCTGTTACGTCAATACACATCACCACGTCTACTGCCAAAAGGTTATCGCCCGTTGTAAACGATTTGATAGTATTATCGTAGAACACCTGTGCATTCTCGTCGCCATGCTTAGGCACAATACCACCATGATCAGCACTATTAAATTTGTAGTATGCTCTGTAGTAATAAGTGGTGTTAGGTTTGAAACCACGAAAGTCCACTACAAAACTCAAATCACTCTCACTTTGGTAGCCTTTACCCACATATTCAGCAGCGCCTACCGTTAGGTTTGCCATTGTTGTGTCGCAAATAATGCCATAAGTACCAACTGCATTATAGTCGTCCACAGGACACCATATTGTACCGCTCAATGTACAAGACGAACCTCCGACCTTGAAAGTAGCCTTACCCGTCCATAGCGAGATTGTATTAACTACTTGTTTTTCTACATTATTATCAAACCACTTGCTGGCGTTTTCGGTAAAAGCATAATTACCATCAAGCGCCTTGTTTATTTTTGCTACAAGTTCGTCATTGTTTGTATAGTTTTGACCAAATACTTCCTCAAAAATATTTGCGTACGACTTTAACAATGCCATGATGTTAGATGCTGCCGACGATGTGCTCATAATGCTTTTTTTGTTAGACATCTCAGTTGCTTTAGCATTGATAAGATATGCCGTATTAGCTAACATAGCTTTAAACTTATCCGACGACGAAGCTTCAGTATTAGCTGTTAGATTTTTCTTTGAATAGGCTATGCTATCAAGCATGGTCAATTCCTTGCCATCGTCAAACAATAGCTCTAAGATAGAGTCATTAGGGAAACTAAAGTAGGCTATGCCCTTTGATGTTATCATTTGGCTCGGTATAGCCTCATCTTTCGTAGCAAGCAAACTCACCATATCATCGCCTGCAGCAGACGTATAGGTAAGAGTGCTATATTTACCCTCTGAACTCGTATTGTCTGTATTGGCAAATGCATCTTGTCCAAAACAGAAGTAACCTTTCTGCGTTAGATAGGCAGCATCCCAACTGCCTATATCATCTTTAAGTGTGATGATGCCATCAGCATCCTTTAGTATTTGTGCTTGTGTGGGTCCACTCTCGTCATCGCTACATGCCACCACCATCATTGCGGTAATAAGTAGCATAAAAATGTTTAGATACTTTTTCATGATATTCAATGTATTTGAGTCATGAAGCTACAAAAAAGTAGCCCATAACAAGGTTAAATAAAACTTGGCTATTCATCATGCGAACTCACCTTTCAACTGCTATTTTTCATGTTGTAAACAGAGAAGTAGATGTGTTCTTGATTTATTGACAAAGGTACAGGCTTTTTGTACACAAAAAAACATCATAAATAATGATTTTAGCATCAAATACACTAACAAACATATAAAATGCAAAAGCTCAATCATAGATTGCTCGTTTTTATCTCTACACATCAGTATTTTTCTATTTTAAATTTCAGATTTGGCGTAATTAGCTGAAAGCCATAAAGCTCATAGCCAAGGGCATCAATCTAAGTATAGCAGTTTTGGAGTGAAACGCCTTGAAATAGCAAATGCATAGATGGACTATAGAGTAGCCTTTTGCCCTTTCAGGCTACGACGACGCTTTATCCCTCTATGAAGTTACCCCGGACGATGCGCTTTCCTATAATGACTTTTTAGGAAAAAACACAAGAAATGCTACTGTTATATAGTACGTCTAAGAAACAAAAGAGCCATCCCTCTTTACGTTTCACAAAAAATACAATAAAAGTTTGCAGTTATACTTTTTCTTTTTATATTTGCACTATACAAAAAGACAAACATTAACAACCTTTTTCATTTACCTTAAAGCCTTACAAGTAAATTAGATATTACTCAAAGGCAACTTTATTCACATAGCCTATGAAAATACTATCAAAGTACGCAATTCCATTGAAACTAAAAAATAATCTATATATATTGTTTAATACTCGTAATCAAGCTATTGTTAAATTACAAGCGAATGAGTTTGAATCTATCAAACAGATAAAAAATGCTGCAAATCTACATGAAGCAACAAAGAATATTCTCCATCCAGATTTAGTCAGTATATTAGAAAAACAAAAGTTTATAGTTGCTGAAAATGAGGATAAAGATTACGTAGCAAGCGAAATATTGCGTAATAAAATAGCCTCCTTTTCATCCAATACTCTTTCAATGACAATAGCTCCTACAAGCGATTGCAATTTTGCGTGTCCTTATTGCTATGAAAAGCATAAAAGACAATGTTTTATGAGCGATGATGTAATAGACCATTTGGTGCAATATGTAAAGAATTACCAACCATGTACAAAGTTTAAAATAACATGGTATGGAGGTGAACCCTTATTGGCTTTTGATGAAATAAAGAAACTCTCTGAAAAGTTAGTAGCTATACAAGATAAAGAATGGATAGGACATAGCATTGTAACAAATGCTTCGCTAATTACCGATGATGTAATACAATATTTTAAGCAATATAAATTGCGCTCTATACAAATATCTTTGGACGGAATTAAAGAACATCATGACATCACTCGTCGATATAAACACAATAAATGTGGTAGCTTTGATGTAATTATCAACAATATTGAAAAGTTATTGCTAAACTTGAACGATACAGATGTTGTTGTGCGTGTTAATATAGATAAAAATACCATAGATGACTATGGCAAAATAGCCAAGTTTTTTGCAGAAAGGTTTAGTGGACATCTAAATCATCTGAGAATTTACCCTGGATATATCCGTGTAGAAGACGAAGAAAGAGGATGTTGGAATTGCAATTCAATCTTAAATCAAGATAAATATCTTTTCTTTGATAAAATGGCAGATGCATACGGAGTGCCTGTCAATTGGATGCCACAGAGGGCTACTAAAGGATGTGGTGCCACTTCTTTACATAGCTACATTATTGGTCCAGAGGGAGATATGTATAAATGCTGGAACGATTTTGGCGACAAGAAACGGTGCATAGGCAATATTGCAGATGACCAACTTAAAGGCAATACTCGCCTAATGATGCGCTATTTGGCTATGGGGATTGGACTTGATACGGCAGAATGTTGCGAATGCAATCTACTGCCTGTTTGTAGTACGGGGTGCCCATGGGAAAGGATATCTAATGTTTATGATAATAAACATTTTGACTTGTGCACAATGGCGAAAAGTGAAGAAATATTAAGCCAATGTATGGACAAGTTCTTGGAAGAAAAGGAACTCCAAAGTATTAGTTAGCTAAAACTACCATTTGGCTAAATAAAAATATATTCCTCTTTGAACATAGAGAAATGACTTTAATAGGTTTTGCCTAACAAGGCAACTTGAATATATATATTTTTTTCTCTTTTATAAGAGATTTGTATTAACCTCAATTATACTAATTATGAATAGAAGTATTCTTTTAAACGAAGCTTCGCATGTAGATGAATTTACATGGGAATCTTTGATTGGTGGAGCCAAAGGAGATGACTGCACAGGGCAATTTACTTGCGAATGCTATGGTCCAGGTGCATGTAAAGAGCATTCTGGTATGTTTCCCCCTATATGCACTGCATATAAACAGGCGTCTTCATTGATAGGGAAACACACCTTGCCAATAAGCATTGCAGAATTGATTTATTAACATTTATCACCTATGCTTTTGAAATGCATTGCTTCATCATGCATTTTCAAAAGCATAGTTTTTAAATTCAAACCTAATGAATACACTAAAACGCAAAATCTGTATTTTGGCATTGTTATTTGGATTTATACAATTAGCATGGTCGCAAAACATAGATATAAGTGGCAATATTACGGATACTAATAGTAAGCCCATAATAGGTTCTGTTGTACAATTTCTAAGTGATACGATAAAGATTGCACAGAGCACCACAAATAATAAAGGCAATTTTAAAATTCAGATAGCCTCAAAGCAAAACCAAGCACAAAAAAACACGCTTAAAATATCATGCATTGGCTATGATAGCCAATATGTAGAGCTGCCCAATAAGTTTGATGGTGATATTAAAATAGGCACAATTGTGCTACAATCAAAGGCGCATCAAATTAGTGAAGCTGTTGTCAATTCATCAAGAACTACTATTGAAAATGGCAAAATAATTAAAGTTCCAAGTAAGGCTGAAAGGGAGCATTCATCAGATGCTATAAGTCTTCTGGACCAAATGAAAATTGCAGATTTGAGAGTTGATAATTTCAAGGGAACAATACAAAACAGTATAAAGTCTGTTACAGTATATATAAATAATATGCCTGCAACAGTGAACGAGGCATCTGCCTTACATCCTGATGAAATTATAAGAGTAGAATACCTTATGCACCCTCGTGGCGAGTTTACAGGAGAAGAGTATATTGTGAATTTCATAACTCGTTTGCAAGACCGAGGAGGAATTTTGATGGGAAATGTTGTTCAAAGTGAAGAAGTTAGTGGAACCTATGGCTTGACGTATAAAACTTATCACAAGAAATCTCAATTTGCGGTTTCATATAATGCATCCTATCGCGATGACGAAAAATCATATACAAAGGTTTCACAGTTTATGAACCCCTTGGATAACTCTTCGTTCACTTATCAAGAGTTTGCAGAAGGTAACATTAACCGCTCGCATAAAAACTCTTTAGGATTGTTCCACTACTACAGGACAGATGGATTTAATTCGAATTTGGGAGTATATCTTAATTCATCTAAAAAGCCCTTAGTGCATCTTTCAAGTACTCGTACACAAAGTAATTCGCAACAAACAATATTACAGAAAGAGAGTAATTCAAACGAATCACTTTTACCATCATTTGATTGGAACGTTCGTAAGAGTTGGAAGAATGGTGATATTCTTAAGTTTACACTTAAAGGTATTTATGGTAGAAATAAAAGTTATAGCTTAAGAGAAAATAGTATAGATACAGAATCAAATCCTTATTTCTCATGGGCGAATAACGCAAAAGAAGATTTTTATGAAGTATTTAATAAGATAAATTATTCTAAAGGATTTAAGAATAAAGGTGAATTGAACTTTTATTTTTATAATTATAATATGTGGTTTAATGAAAATTATACAGGAAACTACAAACTCAAAACCTTACAATATGATGGTCTTATAAATTCGAAAGTTGGCTATACATGGAATTACAAACAAAAGTTCTACGCTTCATTTGAAATGGGTATAAATTATATGGTAACAACTCAAACGAACGAAGATAAAACAGAACAAACATTTTTTAGCCCAGGCTTAATGTTATCTTATAATTTTAAGAAAGGCAATATCCAATTTTATTATGATAATGCAACAATAGGAGTTAGTCCATCTTATGTGAGCAATGTAGAACAACAGATGGATGATATACAAATAAAACGTGGCAATCCAGTGTTAAAGAATACACGAATGCATACACTTAGGTTGAGTGGCTATGTAAAAATTCCTAAAACATTGCTCAGCCTATACATCACTTATAACCCTCTGCCCAATATAACAAGATGGAAAACAACGTACGAGAATGGAAAGTATGTACACACTCCTATTAATGATGGTACACATCATCCATTGGCTGTTACGTTGGGAAGTTCTGTAGATATTTGCAAAAATCTTAATGCGAGAGTAAACCTTGGGTGGAATTATTACAAAGAGAATTGTGCCACTTTCCCTCAAACGATTTCATCTTTTTATGTATATGCCGATTTACGTTATATGATTGGTCCATTTACACTTGGTGCTTACTGTTACAAACCATCTAAAAGTTATGAAATCTTTGACACATTTACTCCAACTACGCAAAATGCTTTTAATTCTAGCCTATTTGTTTACTATACGCGCCCTCGCTATTCACTTAGCATTTCGCTTACTAACTTAAACAAAAGACGCCCATATAAAACATATTATAGTACAGGGGCATTATTCTCGCAATACCAAAAAAGTTATACAAGTTTAGAAACAAAAAGGACAGCATTTGTTGACGTAAAACTTACATTCAACTTGCGCCATGGCAATAAAAAGTTCAAATATGAAGATTTTGAGATAAACAACGACTCAAAATCAGCTATTATGGAGTAATATTACGAACTAACAATTCTTATACTAAATTAATTATTAACTGATTATGGATAGCAATATTCTATTAAATGAAGCTTCACACGTTGATGAAGCTTCTTGGGGTTCTCTGATTGGAGGCATAGGGGCAAACGATAATTGCAATGAGTTTACTTGCAATAATGGTTTTACCTGCAATGTATTTGACAATTGCAAAGTTAAAGGAATTCTAAGTCCTGGTTGTATTGTACATAAAGAAACTGGAAAGCTTATAAGCAATAATCCTCTGCCAATGAGCATTGCAAGCTTAAACTTCTAACATTTAGATGGGTGGATAAAATCAATTAATATGCCTTTGAATGTTGTTTATAAAAAACATTACAAAATGTCTTAATTAGTTGATTTTAATCACTCATCTTTACTTATTTTTATTCACATAATCATTATAAACATATAGATCCAAGAAACTCATGAATGCCCTTAAGCAAAAACTTTATTTGTTTTTTCTATTATTAAGTGTTACACAGATAGCATATGCACAAAACATAGATATAAGCGGTAAAATCGTAGATAGTCAAAATCACCCCTTGCAAGGAAGCCTTGTACAATTATTAAACGATACGATAAAGATTGCACAAGGATTGACAAATGATAAAGGGACCTTTAAACTTCATTTAAGAAATAAATCAGATAAAGGAAATAAAAAGACGCTCAAAATATCTTGCCTTGGCTATGAAAGCCAATCTATTGAATTAGAAAACAATCTTACCGATAACATAGAGTTAGGCACAATTAGTTTGTCTTTAAAGGCACAACAGATGGGAGAGGCTATTGTGAGTACTTCAAGAACAACCCTTACAAATGGTAAAATTATAAAGATTCCAAGTAAGAAGGAAAAAGAGCATGCATCTGATGCTGTAAGTCTGCTCAAACAAATGGGACTTGCAGATTTAAATGTGGATTTGAATAAAGGAATAATAAAAAATAGTGTAAAGAATGTAGCTATATATATCAATAATATGCCCGCAACGATGGAAGAAGCTTTTGCTTTACCTACTAATGAGGTTGTAAGAGTGGAATACCATACACATCCACAGGGCGAATTTATGGGTGTAGACTACCTTGTGAACTTCATTACTCGTTCGCCAAAGCATGGAGGACTCTTGATGGGAAGTATTACACAAAACGAGGAAGTTAGTGGAATATATAGATTGACGTATAAAATGTATCATAAGAAAAGCCAATTTGGTTTTTCTTATAGTGGCTTTTATCGCGATGACAAGACGTCATATAGTAAAGTTTCGCAGTTTACAAACCCTATAGATAATACTTCGTTATCTCAACAAGAAATAGCAGATAGAACTATTAATCGTTCACACAGAAATTCATTCGGCTTGTTTCATTATTACAGAACAGATGATTTTTCATCTAATTTAGGTCTTTACTTAAATTTGCCCAAAAGCCCTTTGACGCATTCTACAACCACTCGCACACAAGATAATCAACTACAAAAGATCTTGCTTGATGAAAGCAAATCAAGCCAATCATATACTCCATCCTTAGATTGGAACATTCGTAAGGAATGGAAAAACGGAGATGTACTTAAATCCACGCTTGGTTTGGTTTATGGTAAAAACAAAGACTATAGTTTAAAAGAGAACCATTTTGATAATGAATCTACGCCCTATTTCTCCTGGATAAACAACACAAAAGAGGATTATTACAAGATTACTAATAATATTATTTATTCAAAGTCACTCAATAAGGCTGGACAAATAGATTTCAACTTATATAACATGCATATATGGTTTGACGAAAAATATATGGGTAGTTTTAAACGTAATATATTGCAATATGATGGGCTTGTATATCCAACTATTGGATATTCATGGAGTTATAAGCAAAAGCTCAACATTTCGCTACAAATGGGAGCCAAATATATGGTAACAACTCAAACGGATGAAAGCAAAATTGCTCAAACATTCCTTGCTCCAAGTGCTGCGATATCTTACAATTTCAAAAAAGCCTATATTAGCTTTTCTTATGGTAATGCCTCGGCAGGTGCTGCCCCATCACATTTGGGAAATGTAGAGCAAAGAATGGATGACATACAAAGCAAACGTGGTAATCCTACGCTTAAAAATATGCGACTTCATTCTTTAGCATTACAAGGTTATATACAAATACCTAAAAACATGCTTAGTTGGAGTATTGTTTATAATCCACAACCCAATAGCATAAGATGGACAACATTGTATGATAATGGACGTTACGTGCACATGCCTATTAATGATGGCACACACCACCCATTAACAATTACGCTTGGCAATACTGCTAATATCACTAATAATCTTCAAGCCACAGTTAATCTCGGTTGGAACTATAACAAAGAAGTATGTACCACATATCCTCATGCAACATCGTCTTTCTTTGCATATGCCGATTTGCGTTATTGGGTAGGTGCATTTACATTTGGCGCATACTGCTATAAACCATGTAAGACCTATGAAATGTTTGACATGTTTACTCCTACCGCACGTCAGCCTTTTACATTCAATGTATATGCCTATTACACGCGTCCACACTATTCACTTAGCATCTCATGTTATAACTTAAACAAAAAACACCCGCAGATAGTTGAAAGTAGCACTGGTGCTTTGTTCTCTCAATACCAAAAGAACTATACAAGTTTAGAGGAGAAACGAACAGGGTTTGTAACCCTTAAACTTACCTTTAACTTGCGCTACGGTAATAAAAAATTCCAATATGAGGACTTTGAAATAAAGAACAACTCAAATTCAGCTATTATGAAATAATGTAATTAAATCTATGGATATAAAGTATATATCGGTGCCAATGTACAACTTGATTTGTTTGAAACTGCGCACATAAAATTAGAATGTCCATATCGCTTAAATCAAAAGGGCTGGAAGCCAATATTCATACCGCTTGCTAAAGCAAGGAAAAGAATTGAAACCTTATTCTCACAACTTACAGAGCAATTTTTGGTTATCAGAAACTATGCAAAGATCATGAGTGGTTTGTTTGCTAGAATAATTAGCAAAATTAGTGCACTTACCATTCTGCAATATGTAAACTTTATCAACAACAAGCCCATCGGCAGAATTAAGTATGCACTAAATTAATTCTACCAACGGGTTATTTTTTAATATAACTATTATGAATAGCAATATTCTATTAAACGAAGCCTCACACGTTGATGAAGCTTCTTGGGGTTCTCTGATAGGAGGAATAGAGGAAGGTGTATGCAATGGTAAGTACACTTGTATTTGTAATGGTGGTTCATGCTACATTAATGGTATGGAAAAGCCAGGTTGCATCTCCTATAGAGAAACAGCTCCCCTAATTACAAAAAAACATTTGCCAATAGAGATTGCAAAATTGAGCTATTAACATTGTCTTCAATGCTTTTGAAATGCATTGTTTCAAGTAAATAATGCGTTTTCAAAAGCATTGTAATATTTATTGCACATGATAAATACAAATAAACAAAAATTATCTCTTTTGACATTGTTATTTGTTATTATGCAAGTAGCATGGTCGCAAAGCATAGATATAAAAGGGAAAATTACAGATAGTGATAATGGGCCATTGCAAGGTGCTGTTGTAAGTTTGTTCTGCGATACCATACGAATGAATCAAGTATTTACAAACAACAATGGAGTATTTTCATTACGATGCAAGCATAACTTAAATAAGCCACAAAAATTTGCTTTACAAATATCTTGCCTTGGATATGAAAGTCAATTGTTTGAGTTGCAAAACGAATTAACTAAAAACATTGATTTAGGTACTATTAGTTTAACATCGAGTGCACATCAGATGGGCGAAGCTGTTGTTAGTACATCAAGAGTCTCTCTATCTAATGGTATTATCATAAAAGTTCCAAGCAAGATTGAAAAAGAACATTCTTCAGATGCCATAAGTTTGTTAAGCCAAATGGGGCTTGCAGATTTAAGGGTTGACATGTTCAAGGGGACCATAAAAACTGCAAGTAAAGATGTTGCCATATATATCAACAATCTGCCAGCAAGCAAAGATGAAGCCCTTGCATTACATCCGAATGAAATTGTTAGAGTAGAATATCACCCTAACCCACAAGGCGAATTTACAGGGATAGATGCGCTTGTAAACTTTATTACACGTTCGCCTGAAAAAGGTGGACTTTTGATGGGAAATATCCTCCAAAATGAAGAAGTCTGTGGAATGTATAATTTGACATATAAATTCTATCATAAGAAAAATCAAATTGGCTTTTCATATAAAGCATCCTACCGTAACGATAAACAATCATATACAAAGACTTCACAGTTTGCTGCCCCGTTAGAAAACACAACATTTATTCGTCAAGAAATGGCAGAAGGCATTGCTAATCGCAATCACAAGAATACCTTTAACTTTTTTCATCACTACAAAGCAGATGATTTCTACTCAAAATTAGAGGCATGCTTAGATATAAGCAAAAGACCATTGACGCATACCACAAGTAGGCGTATGCAAAATGGTTTAACACAAATCACTTGGCTTGATAAAACCCAATCGAACAATACTTTCTTACCATCCTTGGAATGGAAAATGCGTAAAGTTTGGGCTAATGGACAGGTTCTAAACACAAGATTTGCTGTTGGCTATGAAAAAAATAAATATTATAGTTTGAATGAGAATCAACTTGATAGCGAATTATATCCATATTTTTCGTGGACGGATAAAATAAACGAAAATGGTTACACACTCCATAACGTTTTAAACTATTCAAAAGCATTCAAAAACCAAGGGCAATTAAATATTATATTGTATAACGACCATGTATGGTATCGTGACAATTATACAGGAGATGCCAAAGCAAAAATATTATTATACCATGGTTGGGTTAGCCCGTTAGCAGGCTATACATGGAACTACAAGCAAAGATTTTTTGCAACATTTAATATGGGGTATACCTATGCTGTAACAAAACAAACAAAAGAAGATAAATGCATTGAAAAATCTTTTACTCCAGAAATAAGGTTGTCTTATAATTTTAAAAAAGCTAACATTAATATACATTATAAAAGTAGAGTATTAAATACTCCGCTCTCGTATGTGGGAAATGTAGAACAAAGCATTGATGACATCCAATACAAATTTGGAAATCCAGCATTGAAGAACATGAAAAGCTATGCACTTGTATTGGATGGTTTCGTAAAAATTCCCAAGAGCATGTTAAGTTGGTATGTAAGCTACATGCCTATTACGCAAATGACAAGGTGGACAACTATTTACGAGAATGGCAAGTATGTGCATACACCTATTACAGATGGCACACATCATCCTTTGTTTGCATCAGTTGGCTATAACGTAGATATAACAAAGCAACTCCAGTTTAGAGGCAATTTGGGATGGAACTATGAGAAGGAAGTTTGTGCAACACATCCGCAAACCAATTCGTCATTCGATATTTATGCCGAATTACGCTATTTTGTAGGTGCATTTACGTTTGGTGCATATTGCTATAAGCAATGTAAGCGTTTTGGAATGGAAGATATGTTTACACCTACAACACGCTATCCTTTAGCTTTTAGTGTCTTTGCCAACTATGTACGTCCTCACTATTCACTTAGTGTAGCGTGCTACAACATAGGCAATCGCATGCAGAAAAAGAGTGAATGCAGTACGGGGGGCTATTTATTCTCTCAATGGCAAAGCAATTATAGCAGTTTAGAGGATAAACGCAAAGAGTTTATTAGCGTAAAGCTAACCTTCAATCTGCGTCATGGCAACAAAAAAGTCCAATATGAGGACTTTGAGCTAAAGAGCAATTCAAAATCAGCCATTATGCAATAAAAAATGCAGACTTATTATACCATGCAATATGATAGATGTTTATAAGATAAAACAAAATTTCCTACTTTGGTATAAACTAAAGTTCACACCACAGTTCGACCAAATGGATTGTGGCCCGGCTTGTGTGCGCATGGTAGCCTCTTATTGGGGCAAACTATGTCCCCTACCCTTATTGCGACAATGGGCTGGCATGTCGCGCGAGGGCGTGAGTGTGGCAGGCATACGCGACGCACTTAAGCACATAGGCATGGATTGTATGGTTTACAGAATGAAGTCTTCTGTTCTTGCCACTAAGTGTCCATTACCAGCAATTCTTTATTGGGACCAAAACCATTTTGTTGTACTCAATGGAGTAAAAAAGAAACATATATGGCAAAAAGAAGAGCAAGCTAAATATCATTTTAGGATAGCCAATCCTGCGTGTGGACAAACTTGGATGGAACAAGACGATTTTGAGCATCATTGGCTTACAGAAGGCGAAGGGATCGTGGTGGTAACAGCTCCCAACGAGGGAAATTTTCACGAATATACACCCCCTACCAGCAAACATAGCATGCGGCATTTTGCAAAACAATATGTAAAGCCCTACCGTCATTCAATGTTGGCTTTAGGCATTTGCATGTTATTAGGTATTGTGTTCAATTTGCTAACTCCTTTCGTCACGCAAGCATTGGTAGACCAAGGTATTGCACAAAAAGACTTAGGGCTTATAGGCATGCTACTCTTTGCTCAAGTATGCATATTTTTGGGCAACTTCATACAGAATTTTATAAGCAATTGGGTGGCGCTATATATGGGTACACACATCAATATCAGTTTACTCAGCGACTATCTGAAAAAGCTGTTACGTTTGCCCATGCAGTTTTTCGACACCAAGAGCACAGGCGACTACAACCAGCGCATCAACGACCATACACGCTTGCAAAACTTTGTTACGCAAGGTGCACTACAAACGTTCTTGTCATTGATAACCATACCCGTTTTAGCAGCTGTCATTGGGTATTATTCGCCCAAGGTGCTATTGGTGTATGCTGTGTTTACATTATTCTCTTTGTTATGGACATTCTATTTTCTGCAACGTCGCAAGGTTATGGACTATGAGCAATTCAGACTGAATGCTCAAAACCAGAACAAGCTATTTGAGATGATGAATGGCATAACCGAAATCAAACTATCCTCGTACGAAGATGCCAAGACCCAACAATGGGAGGAGGTGCAACAACAGTTGTATCGGATGAACAAGCGCATTTTACGTCTAAATCAATGCCAAGACGCAGGTTTTAGCCTTATCAGTCAGTTACGAAATGTGCTCATCATATTTTGGATAGCAGCCGAGGTGGTTCACGGAAATCTTACATTAGGTATGATGATGAGCATTTCGGCCATGATGGGCCAACTTGATGGCCCGTTATCCTCGCTAATCTCGTTTGTTCGTCAATTTCAAGATGCGCGCATAAGCTTAGAGCGTTCTGAAGAAGTGCGCATTTCAGACGAAGAAGACAAGGGCCGCAACAAAGAAATGTCAGACGAAGCCTCTTATGCCTATTCGCTGCAAAACGTATCTTACGCTTATCCAGGAGGCGGAGGACGAAAGGCTTTAAACGATATTAGCATTGATATTCCTGCTGGTAAGATGACGGCAATTGTCGGTGAAAGCGGTAGCGGAAAAACCACGTTAATGAAGCTACTGCTAAACTTTTACGCACCACAGTCGGGGCAGATAATGCTGAACGGAACCAACTTGCAACAATACACCGCTAAGTCCGTAAGACAACATGCAGGGATTGTAATGCAAGATGGCTTTGTATTCTCTGACACGATAGCACATAATATATGCTTAAATGCTCCTTTCAACGATAAGCAGATGCAAGAAACTCTTAACATAACCTGCTTAGCTGATTGGGTTAATTCCCTACCGCTAAAACTCAACACCAAAGTAGGCGCAGAGGGCAATGGAATAAGTGGAGGTGAGCGACAAAGGCTTATGATTGCTCGCGCTATATACAAAAGTCCTCATTGTTTGTTTTTTGATGAAGCCACAAGTTCATTAGATGCAGAAAACGAACGTGATATAACCGAGCATATCGACCACTATTTTGCCCACATCACTCGCATCGTTATTGCACATAGACTCAGTACTGTTTGCCAAGCAGACCAAATAATTGTCATGAACAGAGGCCGCATTGTTGAAGTAGGAACTCATCAAGAACTCGTAAAGATAAAGGGATACTATTACAACCTAATAAAAAACCAATTAGAGTTGGCCAAATAACAAATAAGGGTGAATAAGCACTCTAAAGTTAAGAACAAAGCAGTTTGTAAGGCACTATCTACGTGCACATACAAACTGCTTTTTTGATTTGAATATATTGAATTATTACTGTCCAGTAAAACTTAGGTAAATAACTCAAAAAACTCCCAACACATTACATAAAAGTAATAAGTTGGGAGTAAAAAATTATTATAAAAGAACAACTACAAGAAAGTGTTCTTTGAACTATTCAAATGGTATAGGTTGAACATCATATTAGAATGTTAAACGCAAACCTACTTGGCAGTGCCAACGAGAACTTATGTCGCTCTTGGTTGGAGCATTTGATGAGTTATAAGAGTAGGTAGGAGTATAAACCTTTGAGTCGCCTTGAGTTGAAGATGCTATGCTCTCAATCTTTAGAGGAGAATAGTTCCAACTTACAGAATAACTTGCGCCCCACTTCTTATTAAGCATATTAGCAAAATTGATAATGTCGAATGTGAACTCAAGTTTACCAATACCATTGATGTTGTAGATAGACTGTGCCAAGTGAACATCTATTTCGTGTTCCCAATCAGAGAGATTAGAGTTGCGCTCTGCATATCGTCCACGATGGTTCTTGGCATAGCTATCATGCTCAATCCATTGGCCAAACTTAGCACGGTCGTCTTCTGTCTTGAAGTTCATCTTAGCCAACTCATCTGCTGTTGGGATGTAGAGTAATGAGTTTGCTGTTGCACCATCACCATTAAAATCTGTGCGTGTTGCATCGTAATATGTTAGGTTATAACGTGAGCCGCTAAAGCCGTTATAAGTAAGGGCAACAGTGGTACTTGTCCAACCATTAAGGTACTTAGGTGTGGTGTAAGACAACGTAAAGAGTACACGATGTGGAATATCAAACTTAGAGAAACCTAACTCATTGCCTGAGTTTGAGTCTACAGAGAAGTTCTTTTGCCAGTTAGAATAAGCTACAGAAGACTTACCATCATTAACCGATTTGGCACGGCTAAAGGTGTAACTTGCATTAAGGTCAAGGCCAAAGTCGAACGACTTTTGCAATTGCGCTGTAATCGCATAAGTGTAGCCCTTGTTGGTGTTGCGTAGGTTGATGATAGAGTTGTAGTTACCCTTGTTAATTGAATAGTAAGGAGCTGCAGAAGCTTCTACACCAGGAATGGCATAAGTAGTTCCGGTACGATTAAGAGCAAGGTTTTCAAAGAACACATTGTTAAGTGTTTTTGTATAAACACCTTCCAACGTAAATTTCACATTGCCTGGCAATGTTTGCTCAACAGCCAAGTTTGCACGCAAAGCTTGTGGGAACTTGTAGTTTTTGTTAATCGTAACAATGTCGGGTTTTGCAGCACTACCTGCACCTTGTTGGTCCTCGATTGCTTGCAATGGGTTGTGTGCATACTGTCCCAATTTAGGCGTAGTGTTTTCGCCCGTTTTAGGAGCATATATAGTAGTACCCTTAGCCTCCATACCCGTGTTGGTAAATGCATTCGAAATCCATACAAGAGGCACACGACCAGTGAACATGCCTACACCACCACGAATAAGTGTTGAATGGTCATCGTTAAGATACCAGTTGAAGCCCAAACGAGGAGATACAAGTAGCTTAGTACTTGGTGTGCTACCTACAGTGGCATTTAGTTTATTGTTTGCAGCCCATTGGTTGAACTCTGGGTTTTCAGTAGGATTGTTCCAAATAACAGGAATATCGAAGCGTAAGCCCAAAGTTGCATTGAAGTTGCGATTAACCACCCATTTATCTTGAACATAGAAGCCAAATTGTGCAGCCTTGAGCACTGGGGCCCATTTTGTGTCGCCACCTGTTAGAGCGGGATCAGTGTATTTATAAGTAAATTTGCTTGGATTGTCGTTCAAGAAATCATTGAGCGAATCGTAATACCACGAACCATTTGATGCTTGAATAAATAGGTTCTTTGTGCGATAAAATTCGTTGTGAGTACCAAAAATAAGTGTGTGATTGCCTTTGTACCAAGAGAGGTTATCCTCAAAGGTGTAGATGTTTTGGTCAAGATAGTTAGCACCCGAAGAATAGTCCGTACCGATATTACCTGTTATGGTTTTAACACTTTCGTCAGCACTTACCAAGTTATAAATCTGCACGGTAGGACCCTGATATGCCACATCACGATGATCGCGTACAACAACGGCAGAAGCACGTAGCTCGTTATAGATAGATGGCGAGATGTGCGAAGTCAATTCAGCTACAACAGAGTTAGTTTTGTTATTCATACGATAACTTGAGTTGTTAAAAGTGTACGACTTAACACTTTCGCCATACTTGTCATCGTAACCATTATTGTGTTGGTAGCGCACACTGAGTTTGTTATCGTCGTTGATATTCCAATCAACACGTGCCAAAAGTCCAAACGATTTTTTTTCTACATTACGTTGTCCGTAACCATCGCTAAAGCCCGTTAGCTCTTGGTATCTGTCTGCTATCTGCTTAGCTGCTGCTTCTGTAATGTACGAAGGAGCATAGCCTGGATATATGCTTGTTGGGTAAGACTGCTTTTTGCCTTCAGCACTTACAAAATAGAACAACTTATCCTTGATGATTGCACCACCGAGCGTACCGCCATACGTGCGCTCATACTGTGTGCTCATAGGCACCTTTTCGTAGTCGTGTATAGCACTATACTTGCCATACATGTTTTGGTTATTGAAATAGGTGTAAGCCGATGCATGCGTGGTGTTGGTACCTTGCTTTGTAACGGCATTAATAGCGCCACCTGTAAAACCACTTTGTCGCACATCAAAAGGTGCTACAGCTACTTGTATTTCTTCAATAGCATCCATTGAAATTGGTGAAGCTCCTGACTGACCACCATTTGTGCCTGATGATGTAAGACCAAAAACATCGTTGCTCACAACACCATCTATTTGAAAGCTATTAAAACGATTGTTTGAACCTGCAAAGCTTATACCACCATCTTTGTTGGTCATAGCCATTGGCGAGTTCTTTACCAAATCGTAGACATCACGGTCTACGGTTGGTACATTCTCAATCTGTGATAGCGAGAAATTCTTGGCCGCACCGCCCTTTTGCTTACGTGCTCCTGTTACAACTGCCTCGTTCAGCGAATTGTCTTTAGGACTAAGCGTAACATTTACTGGAAGCGAGCTACCCAATTCAAGGTAAAGTTTGCTAAATGTTTTAGGCGCATAGCCGATATACGAAATCGTGATGGTGTAAGGGCCACCCGTACGCATACCCTGGATGGTGTAGCGACCATTGTTGTTTGTTGTTGCACGATAGCGTGTTCCCGAAGGAGTATGCACTGCTACGATAGATGCACCAATAACGGGGTCGTTGTTTTCGTCTGTAACAATACCATTAACCGATGAGGTTGTTACCTGTGCATTAGCAACTACTGCAAAAGCTGGTGCAGTGAGTGCTGCAAGCATAAGTTTTTTGAAATGTGACATAAATTATAAAGTATGTAGAGATGATAAATGCTTATTTTATTTCAAGAGGTCTGAAACCGTTTCCAAACTGCCGTCATTAACAGATGGTTGTATGTTGAGCAACTTACACAACAAGCTATAAATACTCGTGTTGCTAAATACATGTGCCTTTTGATAACCTACTTTAAAGTCAGGCCCTACGGCTCTAAATGGCACTTGCATTTCAAAACCTGTGGGGTCGAAACCATGCATACCCAACGGACGATAAGGCTTGTCACCAATCACCCATCCACTCTCAGGATTGACCACAATGTCGCCTATATTTTCATTATCGCCATATCGCAAATATGATGGTACTTCGTTTTTGTGCCACACATGAACGTGAGGCATCTTTTGCAATGCCTCATACACTTTCTTTTCAAATCCACGTTTTGGCCACACGTGTGTAGGAAGATCGCATTGAATACGCTCTACCCATTCTTTCTTTACATAGTCGTATGGGTTGAGTAGATGATCATTGTCTATGCGTGCCATACCATGGTCTGCTAGCACTATGAGATTGATACTATCGCGATTAGTAAGCGTTTGCAAACTTTCATAAAGCGATTCAAGCAGATAGTCCATACGCTCTACGGCATGTCGTGTCTGCGGCGAAAATGGACCATAAGTGTGACCGCTATGGTCTGGCTCTTCAAAGTATGCCAATACCAACTGTGGACGCTCTGCCTCGGGCAAGCGTAAATAGCGTGTTACTTCAGCAATACGCTCGGCAAAGGTTAAAAGCGGTTTTTGAGCATAATCATGATAGTATGTGGGATAATGTCCTCCTATCTTTACGTCCGATCCAGGCCAATAAACTACACCCGTCCGAACGCCTTGTCGTGTGGCAGTGTTCCATATAGGATCACCATGCCAAAAGTATGGGTCACTGCGCGTTTCACTATTTCCGAGCGAGAACACTCGTCCAGTTTTTTTATCAGTAAAGGTGTTGGCTATAATACCATGATGCGAAGGCACCAATCCTGTCACTATTGTATAATGATTTGGAAATGTTTTTGAGGGAAACGAAGGTTGCATTGTAGCACTTACGCCCATCGTTGCCATCTGATTTAAGAATGGTGTGTTGTAGGCTCGAGTATATTCTTCACGAAAGCCATCAAGCGACACCATCACCGTGTAATGCTTTGCCTTTCCCGATACAGGGAGTAAGCATAACAATGAAATGATTAAAAGAATTTTACGCATTGTGTTCGTAATTTTTTTACGTCGTAAAATTGGTTTTATTATATTTCAAAAATATGAAAATCTGCTATAAGTTTTTCATGTTCTTGCTACATATAAAATGATAAAGGTTCTGCCACACACATACGTGCACGACAGAACCTTTTATACATTGTTATATCAGAATTTCACTGAACCTAAATTTCTATCAACTAAGATACCATCCTTTGCTTTGAGCGTGAACTTGCCAGACTTCTTTGCCTTTAGTTTAATCACAAACAAGCCGTGATCACCTTCGTCGAGCAAGAAGTTGTTGCCCTTATTTACGAATGTTGGCAACAATTCTTTCTGCCCATTGGTGTGCAAGCGGTCGTATGTAAGATTTACCATATCCTTCATGTTCAGAAGTTCGGTTCCTACATATTCAAATTCGCTCGTGCTGTATGGAAGTGCAAAACTCAAACCATTTACATAGTGCAAGCCCTTGCCCTTAACCGTAATTTCTACCATATCGCCAGCAGCGAAAGTAGTTTTATTGGGCGAAAGTACAAGTTTACCTGCCACCTTATCATTAGAGTTGCGTACACCGCCATCAAGCTCAATTGAAACACACGAAATATCGTAAGCATCTATCAAGCCATTCTTGTTAATATCGCCCGAACTTACGTAGTCGAAGTCGGCATCGCCCTTACGCAAACCTGTGTAGTTCATGTATGAGGTCAAGTCGTTTTCGTCGATGCGCTTGTCATGGTTGATATCGCCTTGCAAGTAGCTTTCAGAACCTGCCACCTTGAAGATGTACATCTCGCGTCCTGATGCAAAGTTGCCAACAGCCTTATCCAAGTGAAGTTTTACGTAACGAGCTTCAGGATTACCATCAAACTTGAATGTCTTAGTTGTTCCGTCTTGCTTCCATTCAAACTTAACAGGAGCAGACCATTGCTGACGATCGGTACTTACAGATACTGTGCCCGAAAGCAATGTACCATTGCCACCATCCTCGCGAGGTATATATTCAAAACGGTCGAGTTTATTAACCGAACGCAAGTCAATGGTCATATCGCTTGGGATAGCTTCGCCCTTACCCCACTTGCTATGCCACATGCTCTTTTCATCGAAGTCGAAGAGTTTTTGTACACCATTACCTGGTTGGTTTTCACAAGTTGTGGTAGCCTTAATGTCCTTTATAGCAAATTCAAGAGGATTACTCTTAGTGGTAGCACTGGCTGTAGCCCAATCAGAATAGCCGTCCTTATTTACCGAACGTACTTTGAAAGCATAGCTTGTTTCAGGTGTGAGACCATCTATCGTAAAGTTGCTGTTGCGAATAGTTGAATAGAGCATACCATTATACTCTATCTCATAGAAGTCGGCATTTTCTACCTTGTTCCATGAAGGAGTAAGGCTGAATACACCTATGCCCTTGTCTGTAAACGCCACCTGTGGTGCTTTGAGTGCACCTGTATGCACACGAAGGCGATCGGTAGGATTGAATTCAAATCCTTCAACCTTTACCTCTGTTGCATTGTCTGCAATGTTAGTCTTTTCGAGTTTTACAAGGAGCTGCGCATTCTTTTCTACCACCTTCTTTGCAGCCTCCGAACCAGGGGTAGAGAAGCGGTTAAGATTTGGCTTTTCGTTATAGAAGTAAACGTTTACGCCCTTATTAAAGTCGGCTTCAGAGTTTACTGCTGTAAGTTTTATGCTCTTCTTACCAATCTTAGCAGTCACATTCTTAGGCGCTTTGCTCACGTTGATGCGGAGTTCTGTCTCCTTTTGTGGTTCAAAGCCATCGAATGTGCCGTATGTAGGATTAATTGTAACAACGAGTTTACCCTTGCCATTGGCACTTGTCGAAATCTCGGTGCGCGAGCATTGACCGCTCAAGTATGCTTGTGTTTGGCCATCATCGTCGTATTGGCTGAAAGCATTTGAGCTTTGAGCAGTAGCATAGATTTCGTAAGCACGATAGTCTTTGCGAATTTGCGAAGGGTTGTTGTTGGGGTTAGCCATTGGTATGATGGCATCAGCTTTTACAAATACGGGGAGTTTCCAAATAGGAGCATCGTAGTTGTTGATAATGCGTCCACCATCATAAACATCACCATTATAGTAGTCTACCCAGCGGCCCTCTGGAAGGTAAATGCCATTGCGAATATCGTTGCCTTTCTCATCCATTTGGGTGTTTGTATAGATTGGTGCCACAAGGAATGAGGGGCCATACATAAATTGATATTGTGTGTTACTACCCAAAGTGTAGTCATTAGGATAGTCAAGGAACATGGCGCGAATCATTGGCTTACCATCTACAGCCTGGCGAGCAATGGTGTAGGTATATGGCATCAGTTCGCTCTTGAGTTTGAGGTAAGAGCGGTTAATGCTTGTGGCAGGTTCGCCAAGTACTTCGGGATATTTAGGGTTAGATCCCCAACCATCCATATTCAGTTCCATTGGAGTAAAAGTTTTCCATTGGAACTCACGGATATTTACAGGCATATTTTTACCACCAAAGATACCATCAACATCCGATGTAATGTTAGGTTGTCCTGAAAGTCCTGAGCCAATAAATGTTGGGATGTGGAAGCGAATATATTCCCAATCGCCACCTGTTTGGTCGCCACTCCAAATACCTGCATAGCGCTGTGTGCCTGCCCATCCATCAAGCGAGATGATAAACGGACGTGCATTTGAGCCGTAGTAAGGCATGATTTCGCCTACATCGCTCACACCATTCAAGCCGAACGAGTAACCAGCACCTACCCAAGCTACGTCGGTTTTCAATACGCGTACGCCTGCATCGCGAACCTCCTTTACAATGTCGCGTTGGAGCAATGGCTCTATACCCTCTTTAGGATGAAGGTCGCTCTGTGTCCACAATCCTATCTCTACGCCTTTTGAACGTGCATAGTCGCCAAACGATTTTAGATTAGCTATGTTGCCATCTAACGAGTTGGTTTGTCCGTAGCCAGCTCCGTAACCATCGTTGGGTAAGAACCAACCTAAAGGCATATCGTTGTTTAAATAACGATCAATAGCAGCACGTGCTGAGAACTGATAGTTGTTCTTTTCGCCATTAAGGCTCTCTTTTATGCCGCCGTTGTTCTTTTGGCTTTCGTTATATCGTTTACCATCTTCGTAGAGCATAAAGCCGTCTTTTGCCTCGGTCCAATAGTCACGATTGTAAGCGTTGAGGTGGCCCTCGTAAAAGCCAAACTTAGGCAGCAATATAGGATTGCCCGTAAGTTGGTAAAAGTCGTTGAGCAAGTCTACAGGTTGTTGGTCTACCATTAAGAAAGCGTCAAGATAGTCCTCTTGGTGTGTAAGTATCACCTTATTTTCTTCGGTAGCACCAAAGTCGTAACGTCCGGGCTTAAATGTGTCCCACATCACGCCATAACCCTTTGTACTCCAATAGAAAGGCGTTGGCGAAGCCACACCACCATCAACCCAATTGTTGGTGTTTTCAATGGCTATACTCTTACCTTTATGGCTAAAGCGTCCGTTCTGCACACCACCACCATAGAAGTATTCTCCGCTATGAGCCTTGAGTGTAAGTGTAGTACTATTTTTGTCAAAGTTTACTGGAGCTACGCTCTCTGCCACTACCTCGCCCGATTGTAGGTTGGTAACAGACATCAAGCCTGTTTGCTTATCAAAGCGTATGCTTACTCTTGAGGTAGAGATAACTACGGCATTATTTTCATTGCGTACATCAACTGCTTGTGTTGCACGGCGCGCATTGTCTACCAATATTTTAGCAGCAGGAGAAGCCTGTGGGTCGCGCACGATACCGCCATTATCATCGCGGAAAAGGCGGAATATGTTTTCGCCATAAAAGTCAATGGTAAGTTGCTTGCCATCGGCATAAGTTAATTCAACTGTTGTTGGATTAATCTTTGCCACACCCTTTATGGGATTATTGGCTGCCGCTTTGCTTGTAGCAGAAGCAGAGATGTTGGGCACTAACCCCGAAGCCAAAGGCAATGCACTTACGCCTTGAGCGCTAAAAGTGAGCCCTGCTATGGCCAACGGAAGAGCCATAACAAAGGTGCCCTTTGCACTACCTTGCTTCTTTTGCTGATTTTTTTTCATAAAATAATATGTGGTAATTGTTTTTGTTCAGTATGGAAATTGCGTTCTCTCAGATAAACGTTTTTAAGCCATCGGCTAAAGCCTTACGCTATTGCTATCTTTGAGAGTTCTTTATACAAAATACTATATTGCGACAAAGTTACACAATAAATAGCACATTTTATAGAGTTTTACATAAAAAGCCTACTTCACAAAGGTTGATTGCTTTTATTATTGAATATTCGGCATATAATGAAAGGGGAGATACAAAAAAACAACCAAACAAAACATGTTTAGTTGCTCAAAAAAAAATGTTGGGGTACCCGGATTCGAACCAGGAAAGGCAGGACCAGAATCTGCAGTGTTACCATTACACCATACCCCAAGAGAAATAAAGGAATTTTGTATTTCTCCGAAATACGACTGCAAAATTAGTGCTTTTTATTATACAAACCAAATTTGATTACCACTTTTTTTCTTTTCTTTTGTAAATGCTGGGTCAGAATACAACTTATAGGAATAGGCATTATCTACTATTTGTGGGGCGATAAATCCGAAAAATATACCAATATTTTTTGTACGGATTTTTTAGTAAAATAGAATAAAAATATGGGCTTTTTAGGGCAAAAAAGGCCCATCAGCATGCCATTTTCGTAGATAAAGCTATAAGGATACGTATCCTTAGGTGACAAGAACACGTATCCTTAGGGTATAAGAATACGTATCCTTAGGGTGTAAGAACACGTATCCTTAGGTCATAAGGATACGTATCCTTACACCATAACAACGTGTCTATAAGGATACATCAGTTTAAAACCAATATCTGACAAACAGGAAACAGTTGATTATCAACACCTTATAACATTTCATCATAATTACGTTGTTTGGGCACGATACATCTATTGGTTGAAAACAAACGAATTATGAGGCATAAGATTTTATCATTAGAGGAAAAATAGAACAATCCGATATAAACTTAATGTTCTAAGTCAATTAAGCATTTATAAACAAAATGCTCAAAATGCAACTACAAGGCTTTAAAGCCTTGAAATGCATTTTGAGCATCGTTTCGTATGCTATATAATGATTATTTCAAATCAAGTTCATCGAGCACATAAGTTGAACCACCAAACTTGTCGATGATGAACAATACGTAGCGGATGTCTACGTTGATACAACGTTGAAGCTGTGGATTAAACTTGAGGTCCGAGCTCAAACTCTCAATGTTACCATCGAAGGCCAAACCTATCAATTCGCCCTTGGCATTCATTACTGGCGAACCAGAATTACCACCCGTAATATCGTTGTTCGACAAGAAACAAGTGGGCAATTTGCCATCTTCGCGAGCATAGCGGCCAAAGTCCTTAGCCTCATACAATTTGCGAAGCTTCTCGTTGATAAAATAGTCGCTTTCAGTGTGACTTTCCTTCTCAAACATACCATCGAGCACTGTGCGCCAATCGTAATAAACGGCATCGCGTGGTTTGAGGTCTGTGATGTGGCCATAGGTCATGCGCAACGTAAAGTTGGCATCTGGGGCTTTGCTCCAGTCGTACATCTCGCACAAGCCACGTACATATTTTTTGTCAAGCGCATGACGTTTTACATTCAACTCATGCAATCCTGCAAAATTAGCCTTTTCATAATCGCGAAGCGACTTTTGTTGTTTTACCAAGGGATCGTTTTCAAGCACCTCAGCATTGTTCTTGCTCAAAGCCTCAGCCAAACGGGTGCTATCGGTAAACACGCTATTGGTGTATGCGCTATCAATGAGCGCTTTCCAACTCTTTCCGTCCTTTAAATAAGACGGAACGGTTGGCAGCTTATGTCCTTTGATGTAATAAGGTGTAAGCAATTCTACCTTGCCCTTATCTATATCTAAATGTAGGGGTTTGATGCGAGTGTTGTAATAAGCAACAATCGCATTCTTTGCCTTTTCAATGTCCTTATCCTTACCCGCTTTAAGTGCTTGCTTGTAGCTATCAATAAGTTTTATAGGTGCCGAAAGTTGCTGTGTACCAACGGCTATATTTAGCAAATTGGCATCGTGACTAACATTTGCATATTTAGTGCAAAGAGAGTCGATAGCTTCGATAACCCCCTCGTACTCGGTCTTACCTGTTTGTTTTATGAAGCGACGGAACTCGTTTTCTTCGGCCTTTTTAAAGTCGAGCAAGTGGGTTTTCTCCACACTTTCGTTCATACCGCCAAAGTTCTTCACTGCATTGCCATAAGAGAAGTATGTGTCTTCAAGCAACAAGCGGAGCGAGTCGCTTTGGTCCATCAAACCTTTGTAATACGCAAGGAGTGGGTTGCCCGCAAGCACGATGGGGGCATTCTGACTGTTGCAGCGAAATTCTACTTCGCCCGCAGTTAGATAGCGTGTGGTTCGACCAGGGAAGCCCATAATCATGGTGTAATCGCCCTTTTCAATGCCCTTTAGCGAGATAGGTAGATACTTTTTTACCTTTAAAGGCACATTGTCTTTGCTATAAGGAGCTGGGTTGCCATCCTTGTCGGCATAGATACGAAACATGGCAAAGTCGGCGTTTTGACGTGGCCACATCCAATTGTCCGAATTGCCACCAAACTGCCCGATGTTGTAAGGTGGGTTGGCCACCAAGCGGATGTCTTCAAAGGTTTGTTGATAGAACAAGTAAAACTGATTGCCACCGAAATAAGGCACGATAAGTGCCGTTACACCTTTCTTTTTAGCAAGGTCGCTCTTCTTAAACATCTTCTCTGCCAAAGGATCAAGGAAGCCTGTACTTTGCATGGTATATTCGTCTGCCTTTTTCTTTTTAGCCTCAGCATTTACCTCTTTGGTAACGTCTACAATGCGCAAGATAAAGGTAAACGTAAGGCTCTCTGGTGTACGCAATTCTTCGGCCTTGCTATGAGCAAAATAGCCATCTTTCATATAGTCATGACCAATGGCACTCATTTCGTGAACATAGCTAAAGCCACAATGGTGATTGGTTAGTACCAACCCATCGGGGCTTACCACCTCACCCGTGCAACCACCGCCAAAGATACCTACGCACTCGCGCAACGAGGGCGATGTTTCGCTATACAAAGCCTCAGGAGGCAACTGCAAACCTGCTTTGCGAAGCGAGTCTTCAAGGTGTTGTTGCTTCATTAGTTTCAATAGCCACATGCCTTCGTCAGCACGTGCACTGCCCAAGCTCATCACAAGAGCTAAGCAACATAAAAGTAACTTCTTCATAAATTGTTGTATTGTTGATTTATGCTTATTTTCAGTGCAAAGGTATAACATTTATCACGATGATTATGCCTTAAATATAAAAATTGTAACTTTGTACATAAAGTTACACCAACAACACATACAACGACTATGAAACTTATATTTTTCCATGGTTTTGCCTCTTCTGGGGCATCAGGAACAGTGCAACTATTGCGCAAAATTCTGCCTTCGGCCGAGGTTATTGCTCCCGATATTCCTGTTGATCCAAGCGAAGCATTGCCCATGTTGCAAACATTGGTAGAAACAGAACAGCCCGACGTAATTATCGGCACAAGCATGGGCGGAATGTACGCACAACAAATGCATGGCTATCTGCGCATTTGTGTTAATCCTGCTTTCCGCATGTCTACCATGAGCAAAACATTGCGTACTGGCGAGCACAAATGGCTCAATGGGCGCAAAGATAGTGCTAAAACGTTTAAGATTACAGCCGATACTATTAAACACTTCAACCAAATGGAGCGGCACCAGTTTGAAGGCATTTCTGCTGCCGACAAAGAGCTATGCTATGGATTGTTTGGCATAAACGATACCTTTGTTAATCCCGCAAATGCCTACAATACATTTATGAAATACTATGCACATGGCGAGCGCATTGAAGCAGGCCACGAACTCAACGACAAAGTTTTGCACAAATACGTGCTACCACTCCTAAAACAACTATTGGGCAATAAATACGAAGAAGCTATTAAAGAGCCTCTACCCGACTACATGAAGTACTAACGCTGTTTAGCAAATCCATATTGAAGCAAGTGTGTAAAGATTTTAATGAGCCAATAACACTCATTCTTTACGCACTTGTTTTTTATAAGTAGGTGTTCAAAATTCATATCAATTAATATTGGACTTAATTATATAATTTAATTTTGAATGCCTACTTATTTCGGCTTCTATCAAGATAAAAAAGCACGAATTGCTTATTTATGCACACACTTAGTTTTAAGCTTTGCTTAAATAAGTTATCTTTGCAATATGAAGAAACTTAAGAAAGTGCTAAAGTGGAGCGCTATTGCTTTAGTATCGCCTATTGCATTGTTCCTCTTATTAGCTATATTAGTATACATACCTCCCATTCAAAACTTTGTTGTACACAAAGTTGCCGAAAATATGTCGGAGCGGATGGGAATGAACATAAGCATTGACAAGGTAAGATTGGCCTTTCCTCTCGACCTTGCCATTCACCACATGACGGCTATTGAAAAAGGCGACACACTGATTAACGCAAACCATATGCGCCTTAACGTAAGGTTGCTTCCTTTGTTTAAAGGGCGAGCCGACATAGACGGCTTTAGCCTTTATGGATTGCAACTTGACACCAAGAGCTACATCTCTGACACACACATCAAAGGCATAGCAGAAGAGCTAACCGCAACGAGTCATGGCATTGAGTGGGAAAAGGAATATGTTAATATCAACCATGCTCATTTGCGCGATGCTAACTTTATGGTAGCCCTAAGCGATACGGCACAAAAAGATACTACTGAAAGCAAAGCTAAGTGGAAAATTAATGTGGCGAAAGCCAATATTGAACGGTCTAAAATACGGCTTTCAATGCCTGGCGATAGCATGCGTATCTACGCTAATTTAGCTAAAGTCTCTCTGCACAATGGTGTGTTTGATACTGGCAAGAACGATTATGCCGTTCAGTCATTGCAACTCCGTTCGTGCGATATTAACTACGACTTGCCCTACATAAAGCCCTCTCGTGGACTTGACATTAACCATCTCGGTATTAGCCAACTTACGTTACTCCTTGACACTCTCAGCTACAACCATCAAGGTACGCTGCGAGCTGGCGTACGTGCACTTTCGCTCAGAGAGAAGTGTGGATTGAATGTGGTTAAACTCAAAGGTGGAGTGTATATGGACACCGCTCAGTTGCGTCTGCCAGCTTTAACTATTCGCACTTCGGAATCAAACATTACAGCACAGGTTGCATTTGACTTTCGTTCATTCAGCACAGGACAAGGCGGACATTGCAAGGCTTATATCAATGCCAATATTGGCAACAAAGACATCCGTAACATTGGTCAAGCCTATTTAAATAAGCAATATCTAAGCATGTTGCCCACACAGCCACTTATGGTTAAAGGGGTTGTTATGGGCAATATTGACCATCTTAACCTTGCGGATTTAAGCATTAAAGTGCCTTCTGTGGCTCAACTTTCAGCCCATGGATATGTGCGCAATGTATTAAAAAATTGGCGTAGTGGAAAGGTTAATTACAACTTGCAAACACAAAATCTTTCGCTCGTTCGGCGCATTGTTCCGCCCTCTCTTAGTAGTACAATCAACATTCCTAATGGCATTTCATCAAAAGGGTGGATAAGTTTTCGTGGCAACGCATACGAGGCTTACATCAAAGCCTTTTGTGGTAAAGGTAACATCACTGCTAAGGCACGCACAAACCTTAAACAAGAGAGCTATCAACTTGCAGCCATCGCACGCAATTTTCCTATCTCAACGATTGTTAAAGGCATACCACTGAGTCCATTTACAGGAAAAATACAAGCCTCAGGCCGTGGTTTCAATGTGCTATCGCCATCAGCATCGCTCAATGCACAAGCCAGCATCAATGCGCTTGCCTACCAAAGTTACAATTTAAGTGGCATTTCGCTTCGTGCTCAATTGCAACAAGGCAAGGCTGTAGCACACTTTGTGGCTAACAATCCGTTGCTACAAGGCACGGGCAAAGTAAATGCCATTTTAGGGCGAAACTTGTATGATATTGCACTCAATGTAGAGTTGCCCGAACTTGATTTACGCAAGTTGGGCATACTCTCTGACACGCTAACTATGGGCACCACCATTCAGCTTAAAGGCCAAACCAACAAGGCTTTTACAGCCTATGCGCTTAATGGTAGCATCACAAACAACCACTTTACAACGCCCACGATGAGTGTCATGGCCAAGGATATTTACTTTGACCTTAACACCAATGCCGATACTACAACAGCCTTTGTATCGGCAGGCGACTTACGCTTGCGCATGGCTTCGAAAGGGAACATTCCTTACCTTTCGGCACGTCTTAACCGCTTTGTTACAGAACTTTCAAAACAGGCTAAAAACTATAACATTGACCAAAAAAAGCTCAAAACGCTCTTGCCCTCTATGTCGTTTATGGTGGATGCCGGACGCGACAATCCGCTCTACAACATTGCTCGCATGAAAGGTTATGCCTTTAATTCTGCCATGATACACCTACACACACATCCCCTAACAGGAGTGAATGGTGATGCACGTATGGGCGGGCTCAGCATGGGTGCACTCTTGCTCGATACCATCAATACACATATCTACCAAGACAGCACCGGCGTGCAAATGGCAGGACTTGTTAAGAACAACAAGAAGAACCCCAATCCACTTGAAATAAAAGCCAAATCATACTTGATGAAATCGGGTGCAGGCATAGAACTTACCTATTTCGATAGCGAGGGCGAAAGGGGTGTAGACGTTGGCTTGCAAGCGCTTTTACAAGAGGATGGCATCAACATTCACCTCTATCCGCAGCACCCCATATTGGCCTATCGAAACTTTACGGTCAATAAGGATAACTTCATATTTCTTGGAAACAACAAGAGCATACGGGCCGACGTTGATCTGTTAGCAGACGATGGAACGGGCTTGAAAATTTATGGCGAACCCAACGACACGGTGAACGATATTACACTCAGTATTAACCAAGTTAATCTTGGTGAACTATCAACCGTATTGCCCTATATGCCCAAACTTAATGGTATGCTTAGTGGCGATATTCACATCACAGACAACTGGCACAACAAGCAAATGTCTGCCATGGCTTCGCTCAATGCCAACAACTTTAGCTATGAGGACATGCCGCTTGGTAATGTGGGTATCGACGCTATTTACTTGCCTAAAACAGGGGGCGAACACCATGCATCTGCCTTTATCAGTTCTAACGACGAAGAGGTATTGGCTTGCAACGGCACCTATTACGATAAGAATGGTGGACACTTTGAAGGCAATGCACAACTGCACGACTTTCCACTGCAAATGCTCAACGGCTTTATGGTTGGCACTGACGTAGCACTTAAAGGTATTGCGGCAGGCGATCTAAACGTGAATGGTACTTTTGACAAACCATCTATCAATGGTACACTCAACCTTGATTCGGCTCATATCTACTCAGACGTGTATGGTTTTGACTTTGTTACAGACAATCGTGCTGTTAATATCAACAATAGCAAAATCGTATTTAACAACTATAATCTCTACTCTACAGGCAAAAATCCACTGGTACTTAACGGCACTTTTGATATGTCAAACTTCGAACACATGCGCATGGACTTTGCGATGAAAGCCGATAACTTTGAGCTTATCAACACACGCAAAAAGGCTCAGTCTATGCTGTTTGGAAAAGTTTACGCCAACTATCTTGGCACACTCAAAGGCACCACAGACAACCTGTCGTTGCGCGGCAAACTTGAAATTCTTGACCGAACTGATGTTACCTATATCTTGAAGGATTCTCCCCTATCAGTAGACGACCGTTTGCACGACCTTGTGCAATTTACCAACTTTGCTGACACCACTACAAACGAGGAGACAAAGGCCATTTCGCCCACTGGCATTGACCTTACACTGGGCATATCTATTAGCGATGCAGCCTTGTTCCACTGCAATCTTAGCAACGATGGACAAAGTTATGTAAACCTTGAAGGAGGGGGCGACCTCACACTGCGCATGACGCAACAAGGCGATATGCGCATGACCGGACGCTTTACTACAAATAGTGGCGAAATGAAATATCAGCTACCTGTCATACCGCTCAAAACATTTAACATTGTACAAGGTTCGTACGTTGAATTTACTGGCGACGTGATGAACCCAACGCTTAATATTGAAGCTAAAGAGCGAACAAAAGCACTTGTTAGTGAAGACGACAAACCACGATCTGTGGCTTTTAATGTTGGTGTGAAACTAACTAAGCCTCTCAAAGATATGGGACTTGAGTTCACCATCGAAGCTCCCGAAGACCTTAATGTTCAAAACCAATTGGCGGCAATGTCTACCGAACAACGTGGCAAAGCAGCTGTCACAATGATGGCTACTGGCATGTACATGACCGATGAAACCATGATGTCGGGCTCTGGCTTTAAAGCAAACAATGCCCTCAATGCCTTTTTACAAAACGAAATACAAAACATTGCTGGCTCTGCACTCAAAACCATTGACATAAACCTTGGAGTTGAAAGTGGCACTTCACAAACAGGAACTTCAACAACCGACTACTCTTTCCAATTTGCCAAACGCTTTTGGGGTAATCGCATCAGTGTTATTATTGGTGGCAAGGTATCAACGGGTGCTGACGCTACAAACTCTGCCGAGAGTTTCATTAACAACATCTCTGTTGAATACCGACTCGACCAGGGTGCCACTCGCTATGTCAAATGTTTCTACGACCGCAATACGCAAGATCCACTCGAAGGACAACTCACTAAGACGGGTGTAGGCCTTGTGTTGCGACGCAAAACCGACCGCCTTGGCGAACTCTTTATCTTTAAAAAGAAGAAGAAATAAGGCTCGTTTTACTTGCCTTTAACGCACACTTTCTTACACACTAACGCTACCAATATCCATGCATTCTATGCGTAAACATATTCTTTTTATAGCCACAATATGCCTCATTATGTTTGCTTTTGCAGCCTGTTCCACCACCAGGTCTATACCCGATGACGAACAGCTCTATACGGGCATTGACCACATAAGCTATCAAGACAATCCTGCCGACTTGTGGAAAAAGAAACGCGACTCTGTAGGTGTTATCACAGCCGTAGCCAATGCCGTAAACAAACTTAACAAGGTGATTGAGGGCACATCTACTCTGAGCATTGATTCGCTCCTAATAAAGAACAAAAATCAACTCACCAAAGAAGAACGTAAGGCGCAAAAGCAAGCACGTAAGCAAACACTTGCCGACTTTTCTACCGCACGCGAGGAGGTTGAAGCCGTATTAGCTTATCCACCCAACAACGCTATATTTGGCTCATCATCCATGAGTTGGCCTTGGAAAATAGGGCTTTGGTTACATAATGGACTATACGATGCTAAAGGCAAATTAGGCAAATGGATATACCAAAAGTTTGCTACAGACCCAGTACTAATAAGCCAAGTCAGTCCTGAAATGCGTGCCAAAGTAGCCACTAACACACTGCATAATTATGGCTACTTCCATGGCAAAGTAAACTATAACATACTCTCTGAAAAGAACCCCAAAAAGGCTAAGATAGCCTACAATGTATATGCAGGCCAACTCTACAGGCTTGACTCTATTGCCTATATTAATTACCCAAGCTCTATCGACAGCATCCTGCGTGCCAACAACAAAGAACGCTTGTTGCAAAAGAACGATGCTTTCAGCGTAGTTAAACTTGCCAACGAGCAAACGCGCATAGAGACCCTACTGCGCAACAACGGCTACTATTACTATGCCGCTGCCAACACCACTTATAAGGCAGATACATTACAGCGCAAAAACTATGTTCAGTTGCGCATTATGCCTATTGCCAACCTAAACGAAAAAGCTACCCACCCTTGGTACATAGGACATACATACGTGAGTGTGCGTAACTATGACAACGAACCACTTGAGCAACAACGCACGTTCAGAAACTACACATTCAGCTACTCTGGCAAGAAAATGCCCCTACGTGCTAACATGTGGCTTCACGCCATTACGCAGCGCAAGGGTGAACGTTACAGTCTATCACAGCAGCAAACCACCCTCGAAAAGATTGGGCAAATGGGTGTACTAAGCCAAATGGATGTAAGCTATGTGCCACGCGACACTTCGGCCACTTGCGACACACTCGACATGGTGGTAACAGCCGTTATGGACAAGCTCTACGACTCTACCTTTGAGATGAACGCCACGATGAAAAGCAACCAACAAGTGGGTCCTGGCATCAGTTACGAACTTGCCAAGCGCAATGCCTTTAGAGGTGCTGAGAAGGTATCATTCAAAATTTTTGGTTCTTATGAATGGCAAACTGGAGCTGGTTCACAAGGTAGCAATTCCCTACTCAACTCCTACGAACTTGGCACACAATTATCGTTTAAGTTTCCACGTTTTGTGTTTCCTGGCATCAGCAGACGTAAAGTGCGTTTCCCAGCATCTACCCAGTTTGCTCTTGATGCCGATTGGAGAAATCGCTCAAAGTTTTTCAATATGCTTAGTTTAGGCCTAAGTGCCAACTACCATTGGTACAAGCGCGAAACCGCACAGCACGACCTCACACTCTTCAGTCTTGATTTCGACCGACTAAACCACACTACTCACACATTCGACTCTATCATGTCTGCCAATCCAGCACTCTATGTGTCTATGCGCAACCAGTTTGTACCTTCGCTCTCTTACACCTTTACCTATCAAAGTCGTAGTTGGCGCAAAGCCCCTTGGTGGGTTCAACTCTCTGTGAAAGAGGCTGGCAACATCACGTCGGGTATCTATGCCATTTGCGGTCAGTCGCTTAATAAAAAGAATAAAGAACTACTTGGAAACCCCTTTGCACAATACATAAAATTCACAGCCGAGGCACATAAGCTCTTTAAATTCACCCAAAGCCTGCAATTGGCTACAAGGCTCTTTGGAGGCATTATCTATAGCTACGGCAATAGCTTTTCAGCTCCCTATTCCGATCAATTTTATGTGGGTGGAGCCAATAGCGTGCGTGCATTCACCGTACGCTCTTTAGGCCCTGGCAGCTATCGTCCTGCAAACACTAAGTACGCCTATATTGACCAAACGGGCGACTTTAAGCTCGAAGCTAATGCCGAATTGCGTGCCCGTTTGTTTGGCGACTTACATGGAGCCATCTTCCTTGATGCAGGCAACGTATGGACCTTGCGTCAGGATGCGCAGCGCCCTGGTTCGCAGATTACGCTTAGCACGCTCAAAAACATAGCTCTCGGAACAGGCGTGGGTATTCGCTACGACCTTGATTTTCTTGTATTGCGTCTTGACATGGGCATTGCCTTGCATGCTCCTTATCAAACAAGCAAAAATGGCTTTTACAACATTGAGCGATTTAAAGACGGACTTGGCATCCACTTTGCCATAGGATACCCCTTCTAAGTAGGTCTACGTTAATTGATATGAATTTTGAACACCTACTTAACAATTAGTTATCACCTAAGGATTTCACTTCATTACACCCCCAACAAACAAGCATCGATAGCCCACATACTTATTGGTACTATCGATGCTTGCTCTATTTATTTATTAATTCGTTTTCAAGCCACTGCTATCTTATCGTGTCAGAATGAGTTGCATTATGCTCAGTTGTAGTAGCTGGAGTGGCGGTTTCAGTTTCGTCTTTTTCATCGTTTTGCTGCGCTTCTTCGGCACGTTTGCGGCGTTGCCAATAGAGCCAACGAGCATGGCGAACCGAATCTTGTATGCGCATGCTATCTTCGTGAGTAAGACCTGGAGGAGTTGTATCTATCGGTTGTTTGGGCACATTAACTATAGTGTCTGCAGCCACTGCCGGCTTAGGTTCGGCATTGTTCCAATTGCCTATGTAGTTGCGCCAATACGGATAGGTAGCCCCCATTGCCACAAGAATAATAAACAGCAACACCCACAATCCATAACGCTTCAATAGCTTTTTTACCTTCGCAACTCTATGTCGTGGCTTCTTTACCTTTACCGAAACCGATACTTCTGCATCGTCTGTCGAACGAAGTTCATTACGCTCTTCGGGTAAGTCGGGATGTGGTTGTTCTATCGCATCCACAGGCTCTTGCTGTTCGGTATTTTCGGTTTCAGTTTGTTGTTGCGAAGCCGCTGTATAAGTATAACCCACCGGCAATCGAGGCGGAATATTGGTTGTGCTGCTCTCACTTCGAGCAAAACCTAACGAACGCAAGTGGGGTTCGTTGGCATGTATAGGTTGCTTTTCAACATCTTGATGATCGTTGTTGGCAAGCCCCTCTATATTTGATTTTTTATTGTTATCTTCCATCTTTGTATATACGTCAAATACAATGGCAAAGTTAATACTTATTGCATTTATTTAGTCAAGTATTCCGAAATATTTTGACATAGTATGTACATTGTATTTTTCTAAGTAGGTGTTAAAAATTAATTGTATAAATGAATCTTTTTATTTTCATATTTGAAGCACTTT
>DJEH01000096.1 GCA_002431845.1 Prevotellaceae bacterium UBA5903
ACCACAGGCTTCATCGGTCACGTAGCCCGCTACGCTCTCTCTTCAGCCTATGCTTCTGACACAAACAATGCACAAATTCATATCAATTAATTTTGAACACCTACTTAAAAACGATATTTTTACATAGAAACAATGCAGACCTATTGAACAATCATCATTCAATAGGTCTGCATTGTTTTGTAGTATGTTATTGCTCTTTTAGGCTTGTGCAACCTCTTTTGCTTCGTCTTCCTTATGGTCTAAAGCCTCGTAGCGAGAGTGCTTACTGATGTATTCAGGAACAATATCCTTCATCTTCTTAACAGTTGCCATATCATCATAGCGTGATGCTATCTTGCGAAGTTCTTCAAGGTCTTTCTCTGCATCCTTATATTCGTAGTTGCGAACCATGGCAATGCGAATTTTCTTGTGGAATGAAGGTAGCGTATTCTCGTTTTCGTTGAGAACTTCCTCGTAAAGTTTCTCACCTTCGCGCAAGCCTGTGTATTTAATCTCTACATTCTTCGCTCCGCTGAGCGCAATCATGCGCTTGGCAAGGTCGGCAATACGCACGGGCTCACCCATATCGAACACGAATATTTCGCCGCCTTTACCATGTGTGCCAGCTTCAAGCACAAGCTTGCAAGCTTCGGGGATAAGCATAAAGAAACGAATAATCTTGGGGTGAGTAACGGTGAGAGGACCGCCAGCTGCTAACTGTTTGCGGAACAATGGAATGACAGAACCATTGCTGCCTAACACATTGCCAAAACGTGTGGTGACAAACTGTGTGATGCCTTTTACTTGCCCATCCTTGATAGCTTTATCGAGGCTCTGAACGTAGATTTCGCATATACGCTTTGAACATCCCATTACGTTGGTAGGATTAACAGCTTTATCGGTAGAAATCATTACAAACTTCTTAACGCCATATTTTACGCTAAGGTCGGCAATGATTTTAGTACCCCATACATTGTTCTGTACACTCTCGCTGGGGTTGTCCTCCATCATAGGCACATGCTTGTAGGCTGCTGCGTGGAATACGTAGTCGGGCTTGAATGTTCTGAATATCTCTTCCATCCTGTCGGCCTTGCAGATGCTTGTTACTACAGTCTCGGCTTTAATGTCGGGGTAGTTGTTCTTCATCATGAGGCGAATGTCGTGTTGAGGCGTTTCTGCTTGGTCGATAAGCATCATGTCTGAAGGCTTATAAATAGCTATCTGACGTACCATCTCCGAGCCGATACTACCTGCAGAACCCGTAATAAGCACTTTTTTGCCGCTAAGCAATGCACCTACGCTGTCCATATCTACTTGTATCTCGTCGCGTGGAAGCAAGTCTTCAATGTTCACCTCGCGCATCTGCACTTTTTCGTTTACCCCTCCCTTATGTTTGTTCCATTCTTCAGCGTTAGATGCTACATAGATTTTAATGCCTGCGTTGATAAGCATATCCTGAAACTTGCGATTATTTAAGAATGCATCGTGTTTCAGCGGACTTACCATTACGGCTTTAACCTTGTTCTTTTTGATGATAGAGAGCAAATCCTCTTGTGTAGAGTAGATGCGCTGCCCCATCAAGCGTTCTGAATAATGCTTTTTACTATCCCCAATATAGCCTACGATGAGATGCTTAACGGGCTTGGTGTTGCGTGCTTCGTTGGTCATAGCAATGGCACCTGCATGCGTACCATAGATAAACACGCGCTCTGCAGTGTTGCTCATCAATACGCTCTCAAACAATATCTTGATAAGTACACGTACACCACACATCATTGCTGTTGTGCCAAAGTAAATGGCAAACAACATGCGTCCCGTAAGCGGCATAAAAATGTTGGTAAGATTGCAGTTTACTACTACTAAACTAAAGGCAAATCCTAAAACAAATGCCAATATACTTGCATACATTACGCGCAACAAGTCAATGAATTGCGAGTAGCGAAGTATGCCCGAATAGGTGTGGAACACTCTTGAACCAATAAGGTTTGTTAGTGTGAGAATTAAGAATGTGTGGACAAGTGTTGGCCCATAGTTTAACATCTCACTTGCTGGGTGTCGAAGCCACATCATAGCAAGTCCACCAAAAAAGCAAATAAATGCGTCAAGAATAACGATGCACCAATATGGTAAGGCTGTTCGACCAAAGTACCAATTGAAGATTTTACCTATTAATTTCATATCGGGGGGTAATTTTAATTAATCAATGTGAGATGTGAGAGGACATCGTAGCGGTTGCTTCGAGCATGAACATGCCAATTATTTTCTATAGATAAAATTGCTACACTTTATCTCAGAAAAGTATTGAAATATGTACAACATCTCAAGTTGTGATTGTTCTGTTAGTATTATATTCATACAAGCTAAGTATAGTTGTAAATAATAGATGCCGCTTTACCTAAATATACAACATGACTATTTGATGTTATTTACATTTCACTCTATAAATTTAACCAAGCTTGTTCTTAATCTATGTAATGATAGTGTAAGGCGAATGCAATAAAAACTTGTTTTTAAATTGCTGAGCCGCAGCCTATCTTATGCAAAGATACGCAATTTTTAGTAAATCAAAATAAATAGCTAAGATATTTAACAAGTGTATATTGGTTTTCAATGATAAATTTGCAACTTTTTCATCGTTTATCATTATCTTTGTATATATTTCTTGTAAAAAGTAAAACATTTTGCAGATTATGAATATTGTAGATAGATTTTTAAAGTATGTAAGTTTCGACACGCAAAGTGCCGAAGACGCCAATACCACGCCAAGCACAGCTAAGCAATTGAAACTTGCTGAATATTTGCGCAATGAACTCAAAGAGATTGGTCTTGCTGATGTAGAGATGGACGAGAATGGCTATGTATATGCCACATTGCCTGCTAACACCGACAAGGACATTCCGACGATAGGCTTTATATCGCACATGGATACAAGTCCTGATTGTTCTGGAGCCAATATACATCCCCGTATTGTAAAAGATTATGATGGCAAGGACATTGTGCTTGATGAGGCTGCGGGCATAGTAACGTCGCCAAGCAAATTTCCAGAGCTACTTGATCATGTAGGCGAAGATATTATTGTAACAGATGGACATACGCTTCTTGGTGCAGACGACAAGGCTGGTATAGCCGAAATCGTCCAGGCTATGGTATACCTGATTGAACATCCAGAAATCAAACATGGACGTGTGCGCGTAGGTTTTAATCCTGATGAAGAAATAGGATTGGGTGCGCATAAGTTTGATGTAAAGAAGTTTGATTGTGCATGGGGGTATACCATGGATGGTGGCGAATTGGGCGAACTTGAATACGAGAATTTCAATGCTGCAAGTGCTAAGATAGAGGTGCACGGAGTAAGCGTGCATCCTGGTTATGCCAAGGGTAAGATGATAAATGCAGCTCGTGTGGCAGCAGAGTTTGCTGCCCAAATGCCTGCAACCGAGACACCCGAACAAACCGTAGAATATGAGGGCTTTTATCATTTGCTAAATATTGAAGGTAACGTAGAGCACGCCACATTATCTTATATCATACGCGACCACGACCGTGCACGCTTTGAAAAGCGCAAAGCGTTTGTTGAGAAGGCTGCACTTTGGATGAACGAACGCTATGGCGAAGGCGTAGTGACAGCAACTATTGCAGACCAATACTATAATATGCGTGAGATGATAGAACCAGTTCCGCATGTAGTAGACATTGTGATAGATGCTATGAAGGAGTGTGGCATTCCATCCAAGGTGCGAGCCATTCGTGGTGGAACAGATGGTGCACAACTTTCGTTCAAGGGTTTGCCTTGTCCTAATATCTTTGCTGGTGGTTTGAATTTTCATGGTCCACATGAGTTCTTGCCAATACCCTCTATGCAGAAAGCCTCTGAATTGGTTGTGAAGATAATAGAGCTAACAGCTAAGAGATAAACACTTATTTACACATGGTAGAAACTGGCGTGTTGCATTGCTTATAAACATCAACACGCCAGCATTTTTATAAAATATACTTAGGTAATGGAAAATCTCATATCCGATTTGGCGCTCATACTGATTATGGCAGGTATCGTCACCATTGTGTTTAAGCGCTTGAAGCAGCCTCTTGTATTGGGCTACATAGTGGCGGGATTTTTGGCAGGACCACACATGCCCTATACTCCCAGTGTGACAGATATGACCAATATTCACATTTGGGCAGATATAGGTGTGATATTTTTGATGTTTACACTTGGACTTGAGTTTTCGTTTAAGAAAATAATCAAGATGGGCATTGGCCCTATCATAGCAGCATGCAGCGTAATGTTCTGCATGATGAGTCTTGGCAACATGGTGGGACATCTGTTTGGCTGGGGCAGTATGAATAGTTTGTTTCTTGGTGGCATGTTGGCAATGTCGAGTACTACTATCATATATAAGGCATTTGAGGACTTAGGACTTCGGCAACAAAAGTTTGCAAGCGAGGTGCTTTCGGTGCTTATACTTGAGGATATATTGGGCATATTGCTCATGGTTATACTTAGTGCCATGGCTGTGTCACGGCAGTTTGAAGGTATTGAGCTTGTTAATAGTTTGTTCAAGTTAGGCTTCTTCTTGATACTATGGTTTGTTGTTGGAGTATATGTCATTCCATTGTTTTTGCGTAAGGCACATCGTTGGATGAACAAAGAAACACTGCTTGTATTCAGCATAGGCTTATGCTTCTTGCTCGTGGTGATAGCCAACAAAGTGGGCTATAGTTCTGCGTTTGGTGCATTTATGATGGGTAGCATATTGGCTGAGACTATAGAGGCTGAACAAATAGAACGTGTTGTATCGCCTGTTAAAGATTTGTTTGGTGCTATATTCTTTGTATCGGTGGGTATGCTTGTTGATCCTAATGTACTCGTTACCTATTGGTTGCCCATATTGGTATTGTGCATAACCATTATTGTGGGACAAGCATTGTTTGGCACAGTAAGTTTCTTACTGTCGGGACAACCCTTGCGCACCGCTTTACAAGGAGGTTTCTCTTTGGCACAAATAGGTGAGTTTGCTTTTATATTGGCGTCTCTTGGCACCTCGCTTGGCGTAACAAGCGACTTTTTATATCCCGTTGTAGTAGCGGTGAGTATCATTACAACCTTCTTCACTCCCTATATGATACGTGCGGCTTTGCCTACATATTCATTGCTCGAAAAGGTGTTGCCTAAACCTATGCTTCATCACCTCAAAAAGCGCAGTGCACAGGCCTCTACTATACATCAAGAAAGCATGTGGCGCAGTTTGCTAATAGCGCTTATAAGCCAAGTAGGCGCTTATATCACGTTGAGTATAGCTGTTATATTGCTTTCGTTCTCAGTGTTACTACCTTTATGCAGAGGGGTCTTTGGGCATTGGATGGGCAATGTATCCTGTGGCGTGTTTACGCTGTTAGTTTCGTCACCTTTCTTGCGTGCCATAGTTATGCGTAAGAACCATTCGGAGGAGTGGAAAGAACTTCGTAGTCGTAGCAAGTGCAACCAAATGGTGTTGTGGCTCACGTTTATTGTGCGCTATGCTATAGCTGCAGCTGCAGTATATTACATTATTAACTTTCTATCGCCCTTCTGGTGGGTGTGGAATACGCTTGCATCGTTGCTACTCGTGGGATTGATGATTGCGTCGCGTCATACCAAATGGGTGAGCATCAAACTTGAGCGCACCTTTTTACAAAATCTCCGTTTGCGTGATGTGATGATACAAGCTGAAAATCCCGAACCTGGCTATGCAAATAGGTTAAACAGTCGAAACATTCATATAGCCGAACTCGATGTGCCAGACAACTCAACATGGGCTGGACACAAGCTTAAAGATTTAGGCTTTAGCCATCACGATGGTGTGATGATAGCAGCCATTGTGCGCGGCATGTATAGGCTAAATATCCCTGATGGTGAGGCTATGATATTTCCTGGCGACCGTATTGAGGTGATTGGTAGTGACGAAAGTTTGCAAGTCTTTCAACAACGTATGGCATGCGAACATCAGCAGTTGCCTATGGCATCGAGCAAGCTACAGTTACAACGATTGCTTGTGCGTATAGACAATCCGTTTATAGGAACAAGTCTTCAAGAAAGTGGCATACGTTCTCACTATCATTGTATGGTGGTAGGTTTTGAAGACAACCAAGGAAACATCGTAACTGCCACTGCAACACATGTGATACAGCGCAATGATGCCATGTGGATAGTTGGCGAAGATAATTCTATCAGACTGCTTAAAAAAGCATTTGATACAAAAACGTCATAATGATGATACAATGCAAAGTTGTAAGTATTAGCAAAATAACTTACCTTTGCAACAATGTTTATCAATCTTTTTTGAAAACGTACAACAATGAAAATAATCATCGCAGGAGCAGGGGCAGTGGGTACACATTTAGCCAAGCTCCTCTCGCATGAAAACCACGACATCACATTAATGGACGAGTCGCCCGAGAAACTCGAAGACCTATCGTCCAACTTTGATATACTTACATTGCCACTTTCGCCCTCGTCTATATCAGCATTGCAAGAGGCAGAGGTGGGAAAGGCCGATTTGTTTATAGGTGTTACTCCCGACGAAGCTCACAACATGACAGCCTGCATGTTAGCATCTAAGCTTGGGGCTAAAAAGACTGTGGCACGTGTAGATAATTATGAGTACACTTTGCCGCAGCATCGTGAGTTTTTTAAAACGGTAGGTATAGGTTCTATTATCTATCCAGAAATGCTTGCGGGGCAGGAGATACTTCACAACATTAAGCGTAGCTGGATACGCCAATGGTGGGAAGTGCAAAATGGTGCACTCATTTTGCTTGGCGTAAAGGTAAGAAGCAATGCTCAAATACTTGACCATCCGCTCAAAGATCTTTGTGGCCCTGACTCTCCCTATCATATTGTAGCGGTGAAACGTGGCGACGAAACGGTCATTCCCCATGGTGCCGATTGTCTTAGAGCGCAAGATGTGGTGTACTTTATGACTACGCCCAAATACGTAAACTACATACGCGATATTGCTGGCAAAGAGGAGTATCCAGATGTATCAAACGTCATTATTATGGGAGGCGGTAGCACGGCAGTTCACCTTGCCGATGCTATGCCCGACTACATGCATTCTAAGATAATTGAAAGCGATGTGAAGCGTGCCGAACATCTCAATGAGGTTGTAACCAATCGTCACACCATGATTATACATGGCGATGGGCGCGACCTTTCATTGCTCGAAGAAGAAGGCATACGCAAGGTGCAAGCATTCTGTGCTTTAACCGAAAACTCAGAGACAAACATCCTTGCCTGTCTTGCTGCAAAGCGCCTTGGAGTGCGCAAAACGGTGGCTATGGTTGAGAACACAGACTATATAGGTATGGCAGAGAGCTTAGACATTGGTACGATTATTAATAAGAAGACCTTTGCTGCAAGCCACATCTACCAAATGATGCTTAAAGCCGACATCACATCTGTTAAGAGCCTAACTGTGGCACAAGCTGATGTGGCAGAGTTCAGCGTGTCGAACGAGGCAAAAATAACGCGTAAACAAGTCAAAGACCTTGACTTGCCAAGCAGTGTTACGCTTGGTGGATTGGTTCGTAACGGAGTTGGCCAACTTATCAATGGTTCTACACGCATTCAGCCAGGCGATACGGTTGTGGCGTTTTGCCTAAGCGGAGGCATTAAAAAGCTTGAGAAGTTCTTTAAATAATTCTTTCTCAAAACAGATGAAAAATCATTAAACAAAAGTAATATAACATGACAACTATCACAACACTGATTGTAGCCATTTTTGTGTTAGGTTATTTTCTCATAGCTATTGAGAGCCTAACTAAAATCAACAAAGCAGCCATTGCACTGCTTATGTTTGTGGGCTGCTGGACCATTTTTATGTTCGACCCGGGGCAGTATATAGCAGCGGCCGTAGGCGACAAAATACCCGCTGTGGTGAGCGAGGTAATAGAGAAACATTTGGGCAGCACCTCAACTACTTTGTTCTTCCTTATGGGGGCAATGACCATTGTTGAACTTGTAGACCAGAATGGAGGATTTAACTTTGTTCGCGACCTTATGCGTACCAAAAGCAAGCGCGGACTGTTATGGCGTATAGCATGGATGACATTTATCCTCTCGGCCATACTCGACAATCTTACCACAAGTATCGTAATGATTATGATACTCCGCAAATTGGTTTACGATCATAAAGACCGCCTTATATATGCCTCGCTTGTGGTGATTGCTGCCAATTCGGGGGGGGCATTCTCGCCTATTGGCGATGTAACAACAATCATGTTGTGGAATAAAGGACTTATTACAGCAGCAGGTGTGATAAAAGAAATTCTTATCCCCTCAATCGTCTCAATGGTTATCCCTGCAATCATTCTTCAGTATTCGTTGAAAGGAGAGTTGAAGTGCGATAATGGAGCAAAAGCAACAGGCACAGTGAGCGATCTAACGGCACGTCAGCGCAAAACAATCTTCTTTTTGGGTGTAGGTGGTTTGATATTTGTACCTATCTTCAAGAGCATTACTCACTTACCTCCATTTGTTGGCATCTTGTTGGTGCTGGGTGTGCTTTGGACAGTCACCGAAATCTTTTATCGTCACCTTGGCCATGCCGAAGAAAAAGGTGCTATGCAAAAGCGCGTTACCAATATGCTCTCGCGTATTGACATGGGCACAATACTCTTCTTCTTGGGCATATTAATGGCAGTGGCATGCCTTGAAACTATTGGTGTACTTACTTCATTAGGCACTGGGCTGAACACAACTTTCCAGGGCAACCACTTCATGGTAACGGGTATTATCGGTGTGCTTTCGAGTATTGTTGACAATGTGCCTCTCGTTGCAGGTTGCATGGGCATGTATTCTGTTGCAGAGATGGGCGACTTTGCACAAGACGGTGTCTTTTGGCAATTGCTTGCTTACTGTGCAGGTGTAGGTGGTTCGATGCTTATCATTGGCTCAGCAGCAGGTGTTGTAGTGATGGGCCTTGAAAAGATAACCTTTGGTTGGTATATGAAACACATCACATGGATTGCTTTTGTGGGCTATATGGCTGGTATTCTCGTTTATTATTTACAACGTGAGGTTATAGGTTTATAATTTCAGCATACAAATCAATTACTATACAAACAAAAAAGCGAGGCTCGCAAAGAGCCTCGCTTTTTGTATAAGTAGGTGTTCAAAATT
>DJEH01000002.1:0-2903 GCA_002431845.1 Prevotellaceae bacterium UBA5903
ATATCAATTAATGTAGGACATGATTGTATAAATTAATTTTGAATACCTACTTATTATAATACATTTAAGCAGCGATAGCCCTTTTTATCGATAAAATAATAGTGTTTGTCTATTATTAAATGTCAAGATGAGATATGTTAAATATATTTGACTATGATTTGTATAACTTTGCATTAAAGAAACGATTAAAAACAAACATTATGTTGAGACACAAGATAACATTGCTATTAGCATCAGGGCTGATGTCGCCTTTGTGTGTGGCACAAAATGCTGCAGGCAAATGGTCGTTGCAACAATGCATAGACTATGCTTTATCTCACAATGTGCAACTGCTTAAGAGCGCAACACTTGAGAAGAGCAAGGCTGTAGATGTAGTCGAAGCAAAGGCTGGCAGATTGCCCAGTTTGAATGCTTCTTTGCAGCAAGGAGTGGCTTATCGCCCCTTTCAAGAGAATGGTGGAAACTTTGTAAATGGAGGTATTGCCACCTCTGCAGCCGACAAAGCTACGCAAAGCGGAAGCTATGGTGTAAATGCTCAATGGGTGGTATGGAATGGTGGAAAAACAAAGATGAACATCACCAATGCCCAATACGACCAGCAACTTGCAGCTTACGACACACAGACATCTGCCAATAAGATAAAGGAGCAGATAGCACAATTGTATGTGCAAGTGCAATATATGTCGGAGGCAGAAAAGGTTAATCGCACATTGCTTAAGCAAGACTCTATTGTTTACGAACGAGGCAAGGAGATGGTTAAGGTAGGTAGCATGTCGAAAGCCGATTTAGCACAATTGGAGTCGCAGGTAAGCCAAGGACGATATGACATTGTGAACGTTCAAACACAGATAGCAGATGCTAAGTTGCAACTAAAGCAATTGATAGAACTTCCTGCCACTGAAACGTTTGATGTTGAAGCAACAGATGTTGCAGACACAGAGGTGCTAAAGTCTATTCCTACTAAAGACAATGTGTACACAATGGCGCTTGATAGTCGCCCCGAGATAAAGCGTTCGCAACTGTCTATAGAGCAAAGCAAACTCTCTACAAAGATTGCCAAATCTGCTTATTATCCAACAGTAAGTCTTACGGGTTCGTTGGGCGATAGCCACATGACGGGCTCTCAGCAAAAGTATTTTAAGCAGATGAAAAACAATTTCAGCACACAATTGGGTGTATCTGTAAGTATTCCTATCTTTGATAATCGCAAGACCAAAAGTGCTGTTGAGCGTGCTCGCCTTAACGAAACTACTGCACAACTCGACCTGCAAGATGCACAGAAACAATTGTATCAAACGGTTGAAAGCTATTGGCTCAATGCCACCAATAGCCAAGCTAAATACGTAGCTGCCAAATCGAATGTGCAAAGCATAGAAGCCAGTTATGAGTTAATGACAGAGCAATTTAATGTAGGGCTCAAAAACATTGCTGAACTCTTAAATAGCCGTTCAAACTTGCTAAATGCACAACAACAAATGTTGCAGGATAAGTACACGGCGCTTCTTAATCGCAATTTGTTGCAGTTCTACGCAGGTCAGGATTTAAAGTAAAACATCTAATAATTATATATATAATATATGAAAATCAATATAAAAAAGACCATCGTTGGTGTAGTGGTTATAGCTGCTATAGGAGGTGGCATTTGGATGTTTCAGAAGAAACAAGATGCACCATTTGAAGTGAGTTACGAAACCGCTAAGGTTGAGAAAGCCACCATCGGAAACAGTGTGACCGCCACGGGTACAATAGAGGCAGTAACTTCGGTTGATGTAGGTACGCAGGTATCGGGCATCATTGATAAGATATACGTAGATTACAACACACCTGTTAAGAAGGGGCAAGTAATTGCCGAACTCGACAAAACTAACCTTATAAGCGAATTGCGCAGCGCAACAAGCCAATTAGAGGGAGCTAAAAGCGACCTCAGCTATCAGCGCTCAAACTTTGCGCGTATGAAAACGCTCTATGGCAAAGGCTTAATAAGTGCCAATGATTATGAGGCTGCACGCCTTTCGTTGCAGCAAGCCGAAAGCACTGTCGCTCAGCGTCAAGAGGCTGTTAATAAGGCAAAAACCAATCTTAGCTATGCCACCATTACATCGCCTATTGACGGTGTTGTACTGAGCAAATCGGTTGAAGAGGGCCAAACCGTGGCTTCAAGTTTCAATACGCCAACGCTCTTTACTATTGTAAAAGATATGACCGACATGCGCGTTGTGGCAAGTGTAGACGAGGCTGACATAGGTCAAGTAAAAGTGGGGCAACGTGTTACCTACACCGTTGATGCATACCCCGACGAAACCTTTGAAGGAACTGTAACGCAGGTGCGCAATGAGGCAACAACCGACAATAATGTGGTAACTTACGAGGTTGTTATATCAGCTCCCAACCCCGATCTTAAACTTAAGCCCGGACTTACTGCCAACGTTACTATTTACACTTTAGAGCAGAGTGGCATTGTAAGTGTACCAACAAAGGCTTTGCGTTTTACTCCAACCAAAGAGACTGTTGGTGCTAAGGATAAGATTGTTGACTGCCAAGGTAGCCATAAGCTATGGGTACGCGAGGGCCACACCTTTAAGGCATACAGCGTGCAAGTGGGTATAACCAATGGCACACGCACACAAATTCTTAGTGGTGTGAAGGAAGGTACAGTTGTAGTGGTAGATATGAAAGAAGCAACTACCGCTGAAAACGACGACCAACAGACGAATGGTGATAGCGAAAAGAGTCCATTTGCACCTGGTCCACCAAGTAAAAATAAAAAGAAATAAAGCAATTGTTTTAAAACAAAGAGTTCAATTCGCATGATATAACATTGTGTGTATCAGCGAATTGAATATAATAAGTAGGTGCTCAAAAATAATATAATTATGTTCAACATTAATTGATATGCCTTAGCA
>DJEH01000002.1:3059-12742 GCA_002431845.1 Prevotellaceae bacterium UBA5903
TTGAACACCTACTTAATAAAATAATTGAACGATAATACAACTCGTTGTTATGGAATTAAACAAAATAGATACGGCTCCTCATGCAACTGTCCCAGAGCAATTTCCGCAACCAGAAGACAGAACAGACAAGAAGGTGGTAATAGAGCTTGAGAATGTACGTCGAAACTTCATCGTAGGCGACGAGACGGTACATGCGCTAAAGGGCGTATCGTTTAAGATATACGAGGGAGAGTTCGTTACGATTATGGGCACTTCGGGTTCGGGTAAATCAACATTGCTCAATCAGTTAGGATGTCTTGACACCCCTTCGAGTGGTGAGTACTATCTTGACGGAGTGAGTGTGCGTAGCATGAAGCGTAGTGAAAGAGCTGTCTTGCGCAATCGAAAAATTGGTTTTGTGTTTCAAAACTACAACCTTTTGCCTAAGACAACAGCGGTTGAAAACGTGGAATTGCCCTTGATGTATAACTCCTCTGTATCAGCCACAGAGCGCCGCAACCGCAGCATCGAAGCACTCAAGATGGTGGGACTTGGCGAACGCCTTTATCACAAGTCTAACCAGATGTCGGGTGGACAAATGCAGCGTGTGGCTATTGCCCGTGCGCTGGTCAATAATCCCGCTGTGATATTAGCCGACGAAGCCACGGGTAATCTCGACACGCGTACATCGTTTGAGATATTGGTGCTCTTTCAGAAGTTGTTTAAGGCTGGACGCACCATAATTTTTGTTACTCACAATCCCGAATTGGCACTATACTCCAGCCGTAACATCTTTTTACGTGATGGCTTGATACGTGAGGACACCATAAACCACAACATTCACTCTGCAGCTAAGGCATTAGCAGAGTTGCCACCAGCAGAAGAGTCGTAACAGAAAACAAAAATATGAATATAGGTAATCTTTTCAAAATAGCTTTGCGTGCCATAGCTGCCAACAAGATGCGCTCGTTTCTCACCATGTTGGGCATTATCATTGGTGTGGCATCGGTTATAGCCATGCTTGCCATAGGGCAGGGGTCAAAGAAGAGCATTCAGGCGAGCATATCAGAGATGGGGTCAAACATGATTATGATTCGTCCGGGGCAAGACAAGGGCCCTGGCGGAGCGCAACAAGATGCCTCATCCATGCAGACCCTCAAGCTTAAAGACTATGAGGCACTAAAGGAGCAGAGCAAATATTTGGCTGCCATATCACCCAGTGTGAATGCATCGGGGCAGTTTATCAACGGAAACAATAATACCCCTTCGACCATTTATGGCATATCGCCCGATTATATGCAGATACGCCAGCAAAAGGTGAAGGATGGAGAGATGTTTGGCGACGACGACGTTAAGACCAATGCCAAGGTGTGTGTGATAGGTAAAACCGTTGCCGACAACCTCTTTACCAATGGCGAAGACCCTGTCGGAAAGGTTATTCGATTTAACAAAATCCCTTTTCGCATAGTGGGTGTGCTTGAGTCAAAGGGCTACAACTCATTTGGTATGGACCAAGACGACGTGGTTTTGGCCCCTTATACCACGGTGATGAAGCGCATACTCTCTGTAACTTATCTGCAAGGCATCAATGCCTCAGCTATTACAGAAGACATGACCGATCTTGCCATTGACGACATCACCTCTATCTTGCGTCAAAGCCATAAACTTAAAGGAAGCGATGAAGACAACTTTAGCATCCGTAGTCAGCAAGAAATGGCAGCCATGATGAACTCTACCTCCGACACCATGACCGTGTTGTTGCTAGTTGTGGCATGTATCTCGCTTGTAGTGGGTGGTATTGGCATTATGAATATTATGTATGTGAGTGTAACCGAACGCACCAAGGAGATAGGTTTGCGCATGTCGGTTGGTGCACGTGGAGTAGATATTCTCAACCAATTCCTAATAGAGTCAGTATTGCTCAGCGTAACAGGTGGGTTGATTGGTGTAATAGTGGGCATAGGTGCCGCTGTGGGCATCAATGTGTTTGCCCATTGGCCCATACAAATTCAGCCTTGGAGCGTGTTGCTAAGTTTTGCGGTATGTTCTGCCACGGGTATCTTCTTTGGTTGGTATCCAGCAAAGAAGGCTGCAAGTCTCGACCCTATCGAAGCTATTAGATACGAGTAAAAGGGTAACAATTTATTTTGCTACATATCATAAGCCAAATGGTATTTTCCGTTTGGCTTATTTTGATAGCTTAGATGTTTGGTTATCAGCGTATTAGATGGCTACTAAACAAACATTTTAGTCTAACTTTAGGCTTATGACGGCTTAATAAAAGGCATATATCTGCGTAAACATACGCATGCTGTTGGCGTATCACGCCCGCGATACGCTCGTATCACGTCCATGATACGCTCGTATCACGCTCATGATACGCTCGTATCACGGCCGTGATACGCCAACAGGTTACGCTGCTTGTTACAGAACAATACAGGTTTTGCTGCCGAAGCATAGGTTTATTAGTTCAATTTGAGCCTATTTTTAAGTGAACACAGAAGGCTTTTACTTAAAAAAATATTATAACTTTGTTCCACATAATACAAACTTAAAAGGCTCCATATCCCCTTTAGGTTTATATTCAAATCCAAACAATCATGGAAACAAATAGCACATCTGCATCTATGCAAAAGCCTCGTATGGAGCGTTGCATAGAAGTGGCACTTCACGTGCTCACGTGGTGCTACATATTTCTTTCTCCATTGCTATTTAAGCGTAGCGGAGAGCACATAGAGTGGGGTAGATACTGGCATGGTTGTATACTGCCCTTGATGGTATGCATAAGCTTTTATATAAACTACTTTGTGCTGATACCTCGCTACTTGTTGGTGAAAGGAAAAATAAAGTGGTTTATTCTGTTCAACTTGTTGCTCTATGCTATTAGTCAATCGGTTATGGAGATACAGGGCATGTATTTTGCTCCATTCCCCCCTATGAGGCGTGGCCCCCGAATGCACCACGACTTTCCGCCCCGAATGCTATTTATTGTGCGCAGTTTCCTTACCTTTGTTTTTGCTATGGGCGCATCTGTGGCACTCAAGCTCAGCATGCGTTGGCGCGAAAGCGAACAGGCTAGGGCAGAGGCCGAATTGGGACGTTCGCAAGCCGAACTTAAGAACTTGAAAAACCAAATAAACCCACACTTTTTGCTCAACACACTCAATAATATATATGCGCTCACAGCTTTTGACCAAGAGAAAGCACAACAAGCCATACAAGAGTTGAGCCGCTTGCTGAGATATATGCTCTACGAAAATCAAACCGAAAGGGTAAGTCTTAATAAAGAGGTAGATTTTCTTAAATCGTATATAGCGCTTATGCGATTACGCATTTACAACGATGTAGATGTAAAGGTAGACTTTGATTTTCCAAGCGAAGAGAATTTGCAAGTAGCTCCGCTCATCTTTATTTCCTTGGTAGAAAACGCATTTAAGCATGGTGTGAGCTCAACTGAACATAGCTTTATACACATAAGCCTTAAAGCAGATAAGCACCACTTAGTGTTTAGTTGCAAAAATAGTAATACGCCTAAAAACGAAACCGACAAAACACCTGGCGGTATAGGACTGAAGCAAGTGGCAAGCCGTTTGGAGCTATCGTATGCAGGCAAGTATAGATGGAACGCTGGGTTGCAAGATGATGGTCGAACTTATAGTTCGGTAATAGAACTCTTTGACAACACACCAAACTCTTAAAAATAGTAATACCTTAACATATAATATGATGAAATGTGCCATTATAGACGATGAGCCTTTGGCTCTTAGTTTGCTCGAAAGTTATGTAAAGAAAACAAACATACTCGAACTTTGCGGTCGCTACTCAAACGCAGTAGAGGCCATAGGCGGTTTGCAGAGGGAGCCTGTAGACCTCATATTTCTTGACATACAAATGCCCGACTTAAATGGTCTTGACTTTTCGCGCCATATCAATACTGACAATACGTGCATTGTTTTTACCACTGCTTTTAGTCAGTATGCTCTTGATGGTTACAAAGTGAATGCACTTGATTATCTGCTTAAGCCTATTAGCTATACCGACTTCGTTGGGGCGGTGGCAAAGGCTCAGCGATGGTATGAACGTAGCCAACTTGCCAAGCAAAACGAATTGGCTAAAGTGCCTAACGCCTCTGCAACAGAGGCGCTGCAAGCTGACATTGTATCGTCTAATGTCGGATATATGTTTGTTAAAAGCGACTATAAGCTGTTGCGTATAAACTTTAATGACATTGTGTACATAGAGGGCTTGAAAGACTATGTAAAGATTTATACCGAAACATATAGTAAGGCCATTCTCTGCCTTAGCTCAATGCATAGCATGGAGAATGCGCTACCCCCAACATCATTCTTTAGAGTACATCGCTCTTATATAGTAAATGTAGACAAAGTAAAGGTGCTCGAAAGAGGGCAAATAGTGTTTGGCGAAAAGTATATCCCCATTTCAGACAGCTACAAAGACAAGTTTATGGCCTATCTTAATTCGCATACGCTGCAAGGACGCTAAAAAATAAAAGTGTTGGAGTAGGGCTGATTGGTAGCCGCACAACCATTTATTAGACGTATTAGGCAATTCCGTAATTAAGGTAATTACTTCCGTAAACAATATATCTGTGTTGTTGGCGAATAACTATAACTTTGCATTGTGAAACACCCAACGTTGTAGAACAAAAAAACAAGAAACATAACAAAAAAGTGAAAAAGGTTATTGTGATATCAACCAGTTTCCGAACTGGATCGAACAGCGACATGCTAGCAAATCATTTTGCAGAGGGATCCAAAGCTGCTGGTAACGATGTGGAGAAAATATTGCTTGCTGAAAAGAATATTTCATTCTGTAAAGGTTGCTTGGCATGCCAAAAGATAGGTAAGTGTGTCATCAAGGACGATGCAAACGACATTATGCAGAAGGTTCTTGAAGCTGACGTTGTTTGCTGGGCTACCCCTATTTACTATTATGAAATGAGTGGGCAGATGAAGACGCTCATCGATCGCATGAACGCTATGTACTCGCTCAACTATAAGTTCCGCGACATCTACCTGCTCACAACAGCTGCAGAAGATGAACCTGAGGTGCCAAAACGTGCCGAAGCTGGTTTGACAGGTTGGATAGACTGTTATCCGAAGAGTCGCCTTGTTGCCACCCTATTCTGTGGCGGAGTGGATGCGCCCCGCACCATTGAGGGCAATAAAAAGTTGCAAGAAGCGTATATGTTAGGTAAGAACGTGTAGATATGTCTACAAAATAAGACTAAGCGAACAAAGCCCAAGAAACAAAACCGCTATTGGTTGTTGCTTCTTGGGCTTTGGCATATCAATTAATTTTGAATACCTACTTATAAATTAATTTTGAATACCTACTTGTACATAAATTGAATTTTTGAGCAACTATGAGCTGACTCATTTTTACTTAAGGGTGGTTTTATAAATTCATTACGACATAATTTATAGAAGCACTCTTAAACATCTGTTAAAGAAATATTATGCCAAACACAAAACCGACGAAAAAATTTGTTTTTATTATTACTAACGTTATCTTTGTAGCAAAATTCGGATGATAACTTAATTAAGTTTCAGATTTAGAATAAACGGACTGAAATATCGTACAAGTTCGGTAACATTCGTTTTGCACCATAGTTAGTCAATTATGCTAAATCCATAACTTAGGAGTAACAAACAATAGCTTATAAAGCAATCAAAAAAGTAATATGAAGAAATTAGTTCTGTGGCTCATGCTATTGATGCCAATATGGTGTGTGGCCCAAAATTCGCGTGGAGTAGAGAAACGTTATCTTGCAGGAGCTGTACCTACAGTAAATGGTTATGTGCAGTTTGACAAATCGTTTACGGTGAACAATAGTTCTAAAGTTGCAATTATGGATTCTTTGCGCAACTATGTGCAAAGAGAGTTGGTTGATGGCGAGGAACAGTTTCCCCAAGCGCGACTAACAGAGGTGAGCGTTGATAGTGGCATTATAGCAGCAAGTATTGAAGAATATATGTACTTTAAGCGAACAAATTGGCAAATACATCGTGTTCGTTTTTATTATCAGCTGGTATTAAAAGTCAATGATAATGGTTTTACGGCTTCAATGCGCCGTTTGCACTATCGCTACGACCCAGAAGTTACAGCTGGCGAATTTGACGAAGACAGACGTGCTGAGAATTGGATAACCGACGATGCTGCATTGAGCAAAGATGGTAAAAAATTGCAGCGCATAAGTGGCAAGTTCCGCAGGTTTACCATTGACCGTAAGAACGAAATATTTAGAGGACTTGCACACGCGGCAGGTGCAAAATCGACAAAAAAAATTAAGGTTGTTGAGATTGATGAAGATGAAGACGAAAATTGATGCTTGTTCTCAATTTTTCTCATAAAATAAAAATCCCTTATACATTGAGCATAGCTTTATGATGTATAAGGGATTTCTATTTTTAGGTAAGTATGAATAAATTCACACCATGCCTATCCTTTCGGGTAATATTTCTTTTCAGTTCCAATACAAAATGCATGGCAACATGGCTTCATTAACCAACTGAACTCCTGTAATTTTTACTCCGCAAGTTCTAAATTCTATGTTCTCTGTTGCATCACTTATTCCAAGTAATGACACACCTTCACGGGTTATGAAACATTTATGTCTTAAAGTCTGTAAAGAGTAATGATGACCATAGTATTTTGAAATCATGCGCAAACATGCAGGACCACAATCCATCACTTCGTTTTGGTTATATAGAGGAAATTTTTCCATGCTGATTTATTCTTTTCTAGGTGATTTGCTAAAATGATAGACGAGGCTTAGCATAAAATAACGGGGTACTACATTGTGCCATGTTTCTGTACGGCCTTGAGCATTGAGCGTTCGCACAATACTACGACGTTGTGCCAAAATGTCGTGCCCTGAAAGTGGAATGAGTATTCGTCATATAAAAGTATTTTTCTGTCTTTATGCTCGTGCGTTTGCTCCTTATGGTATAAAAAAGGTTGGTGTTTTTTAAACACCAACCTTTTTTATATATTCTAAATGTGTAGTAGATAATAGTAATCCTTTACTTTTTTTGTGGGCGAACGTCTATCATCAATTCATCAAGCTGCTTTTGGTCTACCTTTGAAGGTGCATCTAGCATAACATCTCTACCAGAATTGTTCTTGGGGAATGCTATGCAATCTCTGATACTATCAAGACCGGCAAACAATGATACCCAACGATCTAAGCCATAAGCCAATCCTCCGTGAGGAGGTGCACCATATTTAAATGCATTCATCAAGAATCCAAATTGCTCTTGTGCACGTTCTGGAGTGAATCCAAGTACTTTGAATATCTTTGCTTGAAGTACTGCATCGTGAATACGGATAGAACCGCCACCTACTTCAACACCATTGCAGACCATGTCGTAGGCATCAGCAAGTACTGAGGCTGGATCCGTATCGAGTAGAGGAACGTCTTGAGGACGTGGTGCTGTAAATGGATGGTGCATTGCTAAAAGACGGCCTTCTTCTTCGCTCCATTCAAACATTGGGAAATCAACAACCCATAGAAGCGCAAATTTATTCTTGTCACGAAGTCCCAAGCGCTCACCCATTTCAAGGCGAAGTTCGCAAAGTTGCTTGCGAGTCTTCATGGCATCGTCTCCAGAGAGAATTAAAATGAGATCGCCTGGTTTTGCGTTCATTTTCTCTCTGAGTTGCTCAAGAACATTGGTTTCATAGAATTTGTCTACAGAACTCTTTATGCTTCCGTCTTCATTGATTTTAGCATAAACTAAGCCCTTAGCGCCTATTTGAGATGATTTCACAAAATCGGTTAATTGGTCAAGTTGCTTACGAGTATAGTGTGCGCAACCAGGAGCACAAATACCACCAATGTATGTTGCATCATTGAAAACGCTAAACGTTCCTGTTCCTTTGAGTGTATCCATTAGTTCAACGAATTCCATTCCAAAGCGCATATCGGGTTTGTCAGAACCGAAACGTCTCATAGCTTCATGCCAAGGCATGCGTATGAATGGGGTATCGCCGAGGTCGTAATTGCGAACTTCCTTAAAGAGATATTTTGCCATCTCTTCGAATGTGTTGAGTATGTCGTCTTGTTCAACAAACGACATTTCGCAGTCAATTTGTGTAAACTCGGGTTGGCGGTCGGCGCGGAGGTCTTCGTCTCTAAAGCACTTTGCTATTTGGAAATAGCGATCCATGCCTGCTACCATAAGTAATTGCTTGAGTGTTTGTGGACTTTGAGGCAGTGCATAGAATTGACCAGGGTTCATACGTGAAGGTACAATGAAATCGCGTGCACCTTCAGGGGTTGAACCAATAAGTACAGGAGTTTCAATCTCTAGGAAGCCTTTTGAGTCAAGGAAGTTGCGCACTGCAATGCAGAACTTATGGCGCAATTCAAGATTGGCTCTAACGTTTTCGCGTCTGAGGTCGAGATAGCGATACTTCATACGTAAGTCATCACCGCCATCTGTGTTCTTCTCAATTGTGAATGGAGGAACAAGTGATTCGTTAAGGATATGTAGTTTGCTAACAATGATTTCAATGTCTCCTGTAGGCATTTTGTCATTTTTAGCATATCGTTCATTGACCTTTCCAGTTACTTGGATAACAAATTCGCGACCTAACTTATTTGCTTGTGCACAGAGATCTGCGTCAGTCTCTTCGTTGAATACCAACTGCGTAATTCCATATCGGTCGCGCAAATCAACGAATGTCATGCCACCCATTTTACGGCTACGTTGCACCCAACCAGCCAATGTAACTTCTTGGCCCACGTTTTCAATGCGCAATTCGCCGCAAGTGTTTGTTCTATACATAATTTTATGTGTGTTATTTTGAGTTTTCTGCCACTATAATAAGTGTGTACAGAATGTCTTATGATTTTACTCTGCGAATTTACGAATATTGTTTGATTCAAAGAAACGTGTGCTAATATCTTTTTACTTTATAAACCTCTTGGTGTATTGTTTTTACAAAGTAAGCGTATTTATTTGACATATCATTGATGTTTGCACACATAATGTTTAAAGGAATTTCTTCTCCGTTAATTTGATAAGGAGGTTGCTTGTAATCGTATGGTAAAAGTTTAAAACCAAGTCTTTTGTAAAAATCAATTCGTTTTATAGCAATTGGGGTCTTGGGCAATTCTACTTCTAATATAATAGGTGTGCTTGAAATCTGATTTTTAAATGTTGCTAAGGCCTTACTACCATAGCCCATATTGCGTAAGGAAGGTGAAATGGCAAAATGTTCAATATAAATGAAATCGTCAAAGCGCCAATATGTAAGAATACCTATAAAAGCGTTTTTTTCGTCTGATATAATATTGGGGTAGAAGAGGGGATTGTTATTGCAGAGTGTAATCCATTCGTTGCTCTCCCTCCGTTCTTCAATGGGGAATGCTTGTTCGTATAAGCTAACAGCTTGTGGAATGTTATTTGGTGATAATGGCGTAATATTCATGCTTTAATGTGGCAATGTTGTATCTTGTTTGATAAATTTCAGTGAAAGAATTTTGCCTAATCTTTCTCGTAATTTAAGTTCATCATCCAATCTAACTTCTACTGTCAAGATGGTATCTTCTGCCGTATAGTCACGTTGTGTGATTGTTGCTCCAGTCTCTCTTATAAAGCGCATTGCAGTATCGGCATCAGCATAAGGCGCAGCTATTATAAATGAGTTTGTAATTATTTTTTCTTCAATCTCAG
>DJEH01000130.1:0-3099 GCA_002431845.1 Prevotellaceae bacterium UBA5903
GTATTTAGTTTGCCCACATCCATGAGTTTAAGATTGTGTTGTACCACACCTTTGATTTTGGCTTTGGCGCACATCTCTAAGTAAAAGTCCATGATGGGAAAGGCATTAGGTCGGTCATCCATCATGCGGAACATTCGTGGGGAAAAGAGGTGTATGCCCGAAAATGCGTACTTGTGATATTGGCTTACATCAAGGTTGGGGTAGGGGCTTTTAACCTCTCCTGTTGCAATGTTTGTCCATCCTTTTAGTTCCATGTTATTATCAAACAGTAGGTAGCGTTGCGTTACACGATTGCTCACCAATAAGGTAGCATCAGCGTCTTGGTTGTTGAGATAAAAGGCTTTTAGATTGGCGTTGCTCAAAATGTCTACGTTGTGTATGAGTATAGGTGAATTTGTTGCACTAAAACAAGGCTCAGCATGGCGTAGTCCACCGCCAGTGTTTAGGAGCTCTTGTGTTTCGTCGGATATGGTGATGGGGATAGGCCATTGGTTATGGTTGATGTAGTCTATAATTTGTTGCGCAAAATGGTGTACGTTTACAACAACTTCTGTTGCACCTTGTGCTATAAGGTGCTTTAGTACGATGTCAATGAGTGGACGGTTGTTGATGGGCACCATAGCTTTAGGCATGGTGTTTGTAAGAGGACGTAGGCGTGTGCCTAATCCTGCAGCAAAAAGCATTACTTTCATTACGACTAACTATATATCTTTATGCGTTGTTTTGCGGAATAATCTGAAGGTTTATGTAACTTACAGAGTGTTGCCTAAAAAAATATTATTAATGAGGGTGGTTCTGACAATAAATTATCAAAACCACCCTTTTTATTTTCCAAATTTATACGATTATTGGTTGTATCTGCTGTAGATTACTTGCATTCGGAGCGGGTTGTTCTTTCCACCTTCAAGTTCAACAACAGAGATACCTAATTGGTTCTTAACGCTTTTGAGTACAGACGTTGTAGTACCCAATGATGAGGTGACGGTAGTGTAGCTTGTTTCAACAGGTACTAACACAATTTTGTTCCAATCAGGGTGTTGAGCCTCGTATTCAGCATATTTTTGTCTGCGTGTCTCAATAGGTGTAAGCACGTTTACCTGTAGTGTGCTATCACGTTCTGTTTTAAGATACGAGATGAGAGATGCAATATTAGTAAAGCTATAGTAGTTCTTGGCATTGGTGGTCATAGAACTTAGATAGGAAGTCTGACTATCGGGCAAATTATTGCTGGTAAAAAAGTTGTTTACTTCACTTTTGCGTACAAGTAATAATTGGCTTGGATAGGTGATATCGTGGCTTCCAACCGTAGCCGTTTGCTTACGACGAATAATGAGTTGAGCCAAATTTATGCTGTCATTATAATGTTCTCCATTAAGATATTTGCCATCAACTATTTCGTCTACGGGGAGTGTTATTTCGGTAAAGTAGCCCGAAGGAGACTTAATGTAAGTGCATGGGTTGCTTTCAATTTGTTCGTCTGTTAAGCTATTAGAGAAGCGGTTGTTTGTATGCGTGGTTTGTAACACTTCTTCGGTGCCACCAAAAACTTGCATACCGCCAACAATTGTATCTTTTTGTTCTGTTGTCTTAGAGTTGTAGCTAAAGTATACGTTGAGCGACATCATAGCCATCTTTACCATAGAGTTCATGCCTCCCGTACACTCAAAACTAAAGCCTGGACAAACGTTGCGGATAAATTTGTAGCTATTAGAGAAGTTGTCTTTGTTGTCATAATAGGCTTGCATCAGTTTTGTGCCATATTCCTCGGGTAGTTTGACAACGATTTGTCGATAGTAGTTTTTTCCATCGGTCTCGCTATTGGGACGTGTAAGGTCTTTTACAGTGTATGCTACCGACTTGTCTATGGCGTCGCTACTATGGTTGATATAGTCATTAACGTTGAGATTTGAATAGTAGTTCTTTTCTTCGTCAAGGATATTATCTTTGCTCAACTCACGTACACGCAGTTTCATAGTAGCAAGCGAGTCGCCATAAAAGTCGTCTATGTATAGACGCAAGTCGCACGAGTCGGCTTTGATGCCATAGGCCAACTTATTGGTATTGGGTAGTTTGAAGTCGGGTTGCACATGATACTGTGCCATAAATCCTGCTGTGGTTTGAATCTTCATTACAGGATCGGTGATGTTGCCTAAGTAGCAAGTGGTAGTGTTAGCTAATACCGAGTCTACTTTAATAGTACGGCTTGTAACATTGAATATTGTATCAATGGCATGTATGTCGTCACCTTTAGGCATTATGTCTTGTCCTATGATAGAGGTGCTATCGTCGCACGACGAAAGTGTTATGGCACCTAAAGCCAAAGCTAAAGCTAATTTTCTCATACCTAACAATGGTTGTGCTAGTTTTGTTTTAAATTGTTTGTTGCTGTTCTCAGTGCTTTTTGCAGCAGTTTTGTCGTATAAAAGCATCAAAGCTGTATAAAGCTTGCTTGTGTATGTAGCCCCCTGTTGAAAGTGCTGAAAACTACAATAGGTAAAAAGTAAAAGTTTGAATATTGCAATATAGGAATAGTGTATTACAATGGCAAGTCTTTTACTTTTTACCTATTTCTTATTCTGTTTTTATTTAACGAGGATGGTGCTTTTTTATTGTAGCTTCTTTATAAATACTTACGCACCCTTTTCTTTCCTTCGTTAGTCACGTATTTGGTTGTTACTCCTCTGTGCCTGCTATTTGGTCTATAAAGGCCTTGTATGCATCGGCTTTATCCTCGTCGGCAGGGGCTTTCAAAATGGGTTTGCTTAGACTTTCTGCATAAGCAAGAAGTTCGTCGGCCTTTCCTGCTTCTCCCTCAATTACCCCATCGCTAAAGGCTATGGCTAAGCGACCAAGGCTATCTTTAACCTTGAGGTCGATGTTTGCTTTTTCGAGTTCTTTGGCATTAGCATCACGAAATTCGAGGCTTTCAGCAAAGCGTTCTACGAGACTAGCATCGGGCATTTCGCCATAGATAGAACTTACTACCTTAGTGTTGGCAAATGATGGCTCGTCGGCATACGCCTTGCGGATATAGAATGGCACAACAGCCGAAATCCATCCTTGGCAGTAGATTACATCGGGGCACCAACGGAGTTTTTT
>DJEH01000130.1:3181-6070 GCA_002431845.1 Prevotellaceae bacterium UBA5903
TCATACTCTTTGCCGCTTTCGTCAGCAAACATGGCACGCTTGTGGAAGTAATCATCGTTGTCGATGAAATACACTTGCATGCGAGCAGCTTGGATAGAAGCTACCTTGATGATGAGTGGGTGGTCCGTATCGTCAATGATGATGTTCATTCCCGAGAGGCGGATTACCTCATGTAGCTGATTGCGTCGTTCATTAATAATTCCCCAACGAGGCATAAAAGTGCGGATTTCGCATCCTTTCTCTTGTAAGGCTTGTGGTAGTTTGCGTCCGTCGAGTGCCATTGCACTTTCTGGAACGTAAGGAATCATTTCTTGAGTAATGAACAATACTTTCTTCGAATTCATTCTTAATTGTCTTTTTTACGGTCTCCCTTATTGCAATGCGTAATGTTTTAAAAAACAAGCGTTTGCGAAGTAGGGTGAGTTATGCTTTTTCAATGCAAAGTTAGCAAAAAAATAATGATTATGTGCTTTGTGAAAGAGCTTTTAGCATTTAAAAACAAAAAATTGCGCATTTATCTGCTTTTAATGCAACATAATTGGTAATAAATGTGTTATTTTGCACTTCCAAACAGAATAAGGCTATTAAGGCCGCATAAAAGTTACAACAACGATAATTGCTTTTCACTGATAAACAATCGGCTTTTCTCTTTTTTATAAAAGAAAAAATTAATGCTGAAATAGAAGTGAAGAAGCGTTTGTAAGTACTCTATAGTAATGAAAGTCTTCAACACTAAAAAAGAGCTCGAAGCAGCACTTAGCACTGTGCGTGCCGAAGGCAAGAAGATTGGTTTAGTGCCCACTATGGGCGCATTGCATGCAGGTCATGCTTCGTTAGTAAAGCGTTCTGTCAGCGAAAACGATGTAACGGTGGTGAGCGTTTTTGTAAACCCAACACAATTCAACGACAAGAACGATTTAATGAATTATCCTCGCACACTCGAGGCCGATTGCAAATTGCTTGACTCTCTTGGTGCCACCTATGTATTTGCTCCAAGCGTAGAGGAAGTTTATCCCGAACCCGATACACGTCACTTTTCATATCCTCCTATTGATAGTGTAATGGAGGGACCACGCCGTCCAGGACATTTCAATGGTGTATGCCAAATTGTGAGCAAGTTGTTCTACATGGTTCAGCCAGACCGTGCTTATTTTGGCGAAAAAGATTTTCAACAAATAGCTGTTATACGTGCCATGGTTAAGGACCTTAAGATTCCCGTAGAGATATGTCCTTGTCCTATCGTTCGCGAAGAGAGTGGCTTGGCTCTCAGTTCTCGCAATGCTCTGCTAACTCCCGATGAGCGACGCACAGCTGTATGCATCTCGCAAGCACTCAAAACGAGTGTAGAATTTGCTAAGTCGCATGGTGTAAAAGATACTCACGACCTTGTAGTAGGTGCACTCAATGCTACCAATGGATTGGAAGTTGAATATTTTGAAATTGTGAATGGCAATACGTTGCAACCCGTTTCATCGTGGGATGATGCCGATTACATTGTTGGCTGTATCACCGTATATTGCGGAAGCCGCCCAGTACGTTTAATAGATAACATAAAATACAAAGGATAAAATGTTGCTAACTCTTTTAAAATCAAAAATACACTGTGCCATTGTTACCGAAGCTAATTTGCACTACATGGGAAGCATCACGATAGACGAAGACTTGATGGATGCATGTGGTATGGTAGCTGGCGAACAAGTGCAAGTGGTTAACAACATGAATGGCGAGCGTGTGGTTACTTACATCATTGCGGGTCCACGCAAATCGGGGTGTATCTGTTTGAATGGTGCTGCAGCGCGTTTGTTCCAAGTGGGCGATGAGGTTATTATTATGTCGTTTGCCCAAATGACACCAGACGAGGCAAAGACATTTAAGCCACAAGTAATATTTCCTGAAGGAAAGGATAACTCGCTCTAAGTGAGCTAAACATTTAAAATCCAACTAGCTTAAAGAGCAGACCGAACATTCGAAAATGAGTTGAATGTTTGGCCTGCTCTTTTTGATTAATACACCTATCTCTGTTTAGGATTGCTTATGACAAGCTATTTGAATGCAGTTGTAAAAGAAAAGAATTATTTAAGAAGGAAATAAAATAATTGTTTACTCAATATGAAAACACTCTATATTGAATTGTATTCTTTTTAGAAAATAGTGGAACCTAAGGTTTGCTTTTCGCGGTTTATCGTCGCAATTAGTTAGATTTTTGTAAAATAGTTCATTGTAAGTTTGAAAAACTTTAGAAAAGTTTTTCATCCTTTTGGAATTATAGTATTCGGTTTCCTTTTTACAACTATCTGCTTACAATAAAATATGGCAACGATTCTATGTGTTAGCATAGATTGTTGCCATATTTTGTTAATACTAGAGATTTTTTATAAAAAATGGTTTTGCAGAGCCCCAATGCTTGTATGCTTTGTTGGGGGGGTATTATGCCTTGGCTTGCTCTTCTTCGTGTTCTTCAATCAGTTTCTTTTGCAAATCGCCAGGAACAAGTTCGTAGCTTGCAAACTTCATGATGAACGAGGCACGACCGCCTGTGAGCGAGCTTAATGAAGTAGAGTAGTTTGACATCTCTTTGAGAGGCACTTTGGCTTGTAGCTTTTCGTAGCCATTTTCGCTACTCATGCCCACAATCAGTCCTCTGCGCCCCTGCAAGTCGCTCATAACGTCGCCCATCTTATCGGCAGGAACAAAGACTTCAACATCGTAAATGGGCTCAAGAATCTTGGGACCAGCCTCCTTAAATGCTTGGCTGAATGCTGCACGACCAGCAAGCATAAACGAAAGTTCATTAGAGTCTACGGGGTGCATTTTTCCATCGTATACTACCACACGTACATCGCGTGCGTAACTTCCTGTAAGTGGACCTTGTTCCATTCGGCTCATAAT
>DJEH01000130.1:6155-20505 GCA_002431845.1 Prevotellaceae bacterium UBA5903
TCGATGGCACCACCTACAACAGAGTTTATGAACACCAATTTTCCGCCCCATTCCAAAGGAATTTCTTCCTTTCCTTTCATCGTTACACGTATTTCTTGACCGCCAAACTTGTAGACTGTTGGGTCGGGCATACCATCGCTATATGGTTCGATAACAAGATGCACTTCGCCAAACTGTCCAGCACCTCCGCTCTGCTTTTTGTGTCGGTAGTCGGCACGTGCAGCCTTGGTGATGGTTTCGCGATAGGGAATGCGTTGCTCGTAGAACTCAACAGGAATTTTGTCAATGTTCTCTAGTCGCCACTTAAGCGTGCGTAGGTGGAACTCGCCTTGACCATGTACCAATATCTGTCGCAACTCTTTGCTTTGCTCAACTACCCATGTTGGGTCTTCTTGGCGCATACGGTTGAGTGCTACCATCATCTTTTCTGTGTCGGCCTCGTTTGTAGCGCGGATGGCGCGGGTATATTTGGGGTTAGGATATTTTATAAAGTTAAAACGGTTTTCACAATCTTTGCTGTTGAGCGTGTTGCCTGTGCGAACATCTTTGAGCTTAACTGTGCAACCGATGTCGCCAGCTTGCAATTGTTCAACCTTATCGCGTGTAGCACCAGAGCATACAAATAGTTGTGCCATACGCTCTTTTGATCCTCTGTCTGCGTTGGTAAGGTCGTCCCCTTCGTGCAGTGTTCCACTCATAACCTTGAAGTATTGAACTTCACCGATATGAGGTTCCACACCAGTTTTAAAGAAATAAACAGAGGTAGGACCATTGGGATCAAGTTTCACTTCTTCGCCACGAGTATTGTGTATAGCTGGCATTTCATCGACAAACGGAACTACATTGCCTAAAAATTCCATTAATCGGCCAACGCCCATATTTTTTGATGCACAAACGCAAAATACAGGGAATATGCTGCGTGTTACCATGCCTTTGCGGATGCCTTCGCGCATTTCGTCTTCGGTAAGGTGCTCTGTCTCAAAGAACTTTTCCATTAGTCCCTCGTCGTTTTCGGCTGCAGCTTCAACTAGGGCTTTGTGCATAGCTTCGGCCTTATCCTTTTCTTCAGCGGGAATGTCCTCTAATGTTGGTTCGCCGCCATCCTCGCTCCATGTGAGTTTCTTCATCAAAATCACATCGATCAACGAGTTAAAACCAGCACCTGTTGTAATGGGGTACTGCACGGGTACAACTTTTTGCCCGTAAATGCTTTGCAAGTCGTCTACTACGGCATCGTAGTCGCATCCATCAGCATCAAGCTGGTTGACAAGAAAAATTACAGGTTTATGAAGTTTCTCGGTGTAGCGGAAGTGGTTTTGAGTGCCCACTTCAGGACCAAATTGCCCATTTATAAGCAGTAGGGCAGTATCAGTAACATTGAGTGCAGTTAGCGCAGCGCCCACAAAGTCGTCAGAGCCTGGGCAGTCAATAATATTAAGTTTTTTGCCCTTCCACTCTGTGTGGAAAACAGTAGAGAAAACGGAATAACCATAGTCTTGCTCAACAGGAAAATAGTCCGACACCGTGTTTTTAGCCGTAATGCGTCCGCGACGTTTAATTTGACCACTTTCAAAAAGCAAAGCTTCTGTGAGCGTGGTCTTACCTGAGCCATCGTTGCCTAATAGGGCAATGTTCTTAATCTCGTGCGAATTGTAAACTTTCATGGTTGTGTTTCAGGATTTAAAGTGAATAAATTAAGCACCTTGCACATAGGTATCTTTTTTAACCTTATTAGCTATCAAAGTTTCCAAAGATAGTCTATGCTTAAATGCCCTGTTTTGTTTCTCAAAGAAAGTTTTATGATTTTCGGGTGCAAATTACATCTTATTTTTGAATAAAACAAAGTTTTTATTAAAAAGTTGCTTAATAGAGTTTGCAAAACTTGTGTTAAGATTTATATTTCTCTATAAATCCAATAAAATATCAAATTATTACAAAATAAATTGCCTAAAATTTGTTTGTTATAAAAATAAGTACTACCTTTGCACACGCAAACAAGAAATAAGCAGATATGCTTAAATAATTAATTTCTTGACATCGCGGAGTGGAGCAGTTGGTAGCTCGCCAGGCTCATAACCTGGAGGTCGTTCGTTCGAGTCGAGCCTCCGCAACTAAAATCGTCGCACATATTGATTTATCAATTTGTTGCGACGATTTTTTATTTAAATAAGCGAGAGAAAAATGTTTTTAAATGGAGGGGTAATTAATTGTTTTGTTTATTGCGTTCCTTTTTTTTCTTTAAATGCCATTTGTAGTCGTTATACAATACGCATAATCCTGCACCTCCAAAAAAGATAATGCCAGCACAAAAAATTGTATGGTTTAATAGTGGATTAGGATATCGTCGTGTAGTAGCATCGGGGTGGAGTATAAAAATATAAGCACATAAAGTTGTCATAACTAAACAAGCCGTATAATACTTAACTCTTATGGGAGCAGACTTCCTAAAATAGCAGAATACGAAGCCTATAATACCAATAGTAGAAGAAAGTGCAATGCATTCAATGGCTTTTGCTGAGAACTCTTGATGTCGCCAAATGATTAAGCCCAGCTTCAATACGGCAATGGAAATGCATATAATGCTAATAGTATAGCCTATCCATACTGTTTTCTTATTATCAAAATGGAAAGATTGCTGAGCTTCTTTCCAAAAGTTATCCATGTTCATCATAGATAGTTGTTCTAAAAGGTAATGTTTGTGTATAGCAATAAGTAGGTATTCAATATTAATTTGAATACCTACCTATTTAGCTCAATGTGTTTATACTTTTTCAATCAAAGCAACTGCATAAGCGGAGATGCCTTCTTCTCTGCCCGTAAAGCCTAAACGCTCAGTTGTGGTGGCTTTGATGCTGATATCGTCTGCTGAGACCTGCATAATAGGTGCAAGACATTGCTGCATGGCTGGTATGTGGGGATTAATTTTGGGTTTTTCGGCACAGATGGTGGCATCGATATTACCAACACTCCAACCTTTTTCAGCTAGTAGTTTGATGGTTTTTTCGAGTAATATTTTGCTATCTATACCAGCATAGTCTGCTGAAGTATCGGGAAAATGATATCCAATATCGCGCATATTAGCAGCTCCTAAAAGGGCGTCGCAAATGGCATGGATTAGCACATCGGCGTCGCTATGTCCCAACAAGCCTAAGGTGTGATCTATTTTTATACCGCCCAGCCAAAGGGGACGATTGGCTACGAGTTTGTGAACGTCGTAGCCCATTCCTACTCTTATTTTCATCTACGTTTTCCGAATAAATCGCGTATGCCATCCATATCGAACGATAGAGATACGCGAAGGGTTTGATCAAGAGGGTTGGATGCTGAGGTGGCAATAACATATCCAGCATCAATAGCCAATACGTTCATACGGAAACCTGCACCAACGGTTGCATATTTTCGGTTGCCTTGCATGGCACTTTCGTGGTGATAACCTGCACGAAGCGTAAACTTGTCGTTGTAGGTGTATTCAGTACCAACGCTCCACTGTATTTCTTCAAGTTCGCCTTTAAATCCCCTTTCAGAGTCGCCAAACGAAGAGAATATGCCCGATATAGACGATTTGTTGTAATACTCTTTATCGAGTCGTTCTTGATAGTCCTCATTTGTTTCGTCTGCTTTTTGAAGAGGCATAGAGGGCACAAGAAGTTTGTTTGCGTCAGCCGAGAAACTGATTTTGTTATACTCATTGATAGGCATCATATAGCTCAATCCTAGGCGAAGATTGGTTGGGATGAAATAAGAGCGATCATCGCCATAAGAGATTTTACTACCAATATTGTTAATATTCAAGCCCCATGCCAATTGGCATTCTCGCTGTCCCATCATCACGTAGGTGTTATAATAGAGAGCGATGTCGGCAGCAAAAGCAGAGCCTGCTGTGCTATTGTCGTCGTAATGTCCGGTAATGTCAGAGTATATATAACGCAAGGCTACGGCTGCTGAGAATTTTTCGCTCAACATGCGCGAATATGCAGCATCAACGCTCATTTCGTATGGTTTTACAGTAATGGCATTGTCGCTTTCGCCACCTTGCACTTCGCCTAATGTAAAGTATCTAACGGATGCACTTAAGGCTTGGTAGTCGCCCAAGCGTACGTAGCCTGTAGCGTTGAGTAGGGCTATACCCGTGGTGAGTTTGCGAAGCCATGGGGTGTAATTGATTGCAAATCCTGCACGCGAGATGGTGAAAGGATATTTTGCAGGGTTCCAATATTGCGAATGTACATCGGGGTCTGTTGCAGCACCAACATCGCCCATACCACCAGCACGTGCATCAGGGGCAATGCTTTGTGATGTGACGGCAGTTCGTACGGGATTGAACTGGTCGCGTATTTCGTCGTCGGCTATGGCTTTGTTGCTTAGCGATGCAAGAGCAAACAAGCATAGGCATGTAGCAATTCTACTATGCGCGGACTTGAATGAGCTAGGGAAAAGTATTCTCTTATTATTTGTTACAATGTTTGAGCAATATATCATGTTGTTTAGTAATTTCGTGTTACCTAATAATCATTTTCTTGGTAGGTGTGTGCTTCTTGCCCACTATGCTACGATAGAGGTAAATTCCAGAGGGTAGTTTGCTACCAGCGTAGTCTGTCATATCCCAATTAAATGATGTGTACTGAGAGCCTTTAGTTACCCATGCACTTTGATGCCAAACGCGCATGCCTTGAACATTGTATACTTCTGTGGTTACTTCAGTCTCGTTTTCATCATTTGCATATCCAGCAAAATAGGTTATAAGGCGCGTACTACCAGAGGATGTAGGCGAGGATATTGTTACGTCAAAGTTAGAGGCAATATCCGATTTCAATGTGAATGTGAGTTTTGATGTAGTGCAATTGTCGTATACGTCCCAAATACGTAGGGTTGCGGTATGTTGTCCCTCACTTAGATCTGATAGGGGGTATTCGAGTACACCTTGATTGTATGAACCATAGTTAAAGCTAAAGTAATCGTTCACTACAATGCTTTCGTTTATTTTATTGTCAAACCAAAGTTCCATGTCATGCCCCAAATTGCCACTCATCATGGATATACCTGTAGAGTCGGCTATTGATGCATAGAGTGTGGCACCTTTGCTTGCCATTCCGCCATTCGGAAAGTCGGGTGTGTCTATATACATGTAGATATTAGGCCCAATGGTGTCAGTTACCTCTTCAGAGGCACTATGGTTGATGCAGAAGCCATCATATTTTCCGTTGTATTCTTGCGTATTCTCGTTGTTTACGGCATAGAGCGATAGCAGAGAGGATACGTTTGAGAAACTAATGCCTTGTGGAATGATAGTTTGCAAGCAAAATCTGCCGTTTTTAACTTCTACGCACCCTTCAAACAAGGTTTGTGTATAGTCTTTGTAGGTAAGGTTATTGGCAGATGAGTTGTCGTGTCCCTTACAAGTGATGCTCTTTATAGGTGCATATATGGTGGCATAAAGTACGCCATTGAATGAGTTGTCAGCACCATTAAGAGCAGAATTGCCATTAACGTAACCAGTGAATGTAGTTTTTTCGCCAACAGCAAGTTTCTCCATGCTATTACCGACTTCTTTTCCATTAATACTATCAATGTATACGCCTTGATCAGCATAGGCCAAACTAACAGCAGGGTCGCCAAGATAAACGTATTTAAGCTTGTTTTCAGTTCTGTCAGCCCCGATAGTGTTTCCGTCTTTAGTAGACATGTTAAGTTCTACTTTGGTTAGTCGCAAAGCCTCGGCAATGGAATAGCGCTGCTGCTTGCTATCCTTTGAAAAAGCATATTTTACGACGCCTTTATTAAGGTAACAATTGTAGTTGGCATAAACAGAACGTGAGGCACATACAACACCGATAGCTCCGCCTTTGCTATTGAACAATGCGTTGCGACCAATGTCGGTCATACTTTGGTCGTAAGGGGTGATTTCGCACGATGCAAAAATCCAAAGGGGAAGAGCAGGACTGACATTGTTGGTTATATCATCCTTATTGAGCAAGAATGTGCGTGACAATCTGTCGGGGCTTCCGTGACCATTATAGTTGAATATAAGTGCACCTGTTTGCATGGCACGTACAATTTTGCTTGTAGCTTCGGGGTAGGTAATACCTTTAGCTTCGTGAGTAGCCTCGTATGCATCGGGATAAATCTTTCGCAACATAAAGCCCTCGTTAGCAGATGTCTTAACTTGTGTGCTTACTCCTTCGGCATCGTTCATGTGTAAGTTGTTATCTCCTACGTCACCAATGGCCCACATGCGATTCTTCCATGCACCAACATTTTCGTTGTCAAGATATGCAAGCGTATTGTTTGTAAGCGTGTTGGCTTCAGTCTCGTTTGCGCACGGAAAGCGACCGATTGCAAGGTCTAACTTCTCTGTTTGGATATTATTGCCTTCATTGTCGTCAAGGTAACCGTAGTAGTCGTCTGTAACATAGTCATTGAGTGTACCGATACCATATGAGCCTATAGTATTATCGGTTCTGCTTTTTTCGTATGCCAATAGATAGTCGTTGGGATTCTGCTTTTTCCATTCGCTAGTAATCATGCGATTGTCGTACGTACATGGACCAAAAAATAGCAGATATCGTGGCATGTTGTCAGCACTTGATGCTCTGTCGTAAAGCATTTTCATGTATCGTCTGTAGGCAGTAGCATCAGGTGTTCCAGACGAAAATTCATTGTAAATTTGGTCGGCACGTACAACCTTTACGCGCAGTCCTTTTTTTTGCTTGTGGTATGCAGCAAGTTTATTGGCTTGCTCAGTGTATTTGCCCGATGCAGGAATGACAATGACGTAGTCAATGTCTTTATCTGCATGCAGATTTTGATTTTCGATAGAGCCTACAATTTCAGGTGAACTATAATTTTGCGCTATGTCCACTAACATAAAACGATCGCTTGCATTGTCTGTTTGCGCTTTATAAACACCATTTTCAAGCGTTCCATAGAGTTCTGCAACACATTCATTAGCGTTGCCCAATCGCCAAACGCGTGTGTTTTCGGTTGCATCGTTTACATTAAAAATAGCTGTGTCATTTATGTTGGTTGTAAAAGATGCAGTGGTGTTTATAGTAGAAAGTTTTTGATTGAATGTAGTGTAAAGATAGTGCAGTCTGCCTGTTTGTGAAGTTGTAATATTAAATTTGGCTTCAGCACCTAATGAGGCTGTGAAAGTGCCCGAATATCCGCGTGCAGTCGTACCTTCGCCCAATTTGTCAAAATAGTTTTTGACGGATGAATTGTCGTTTGTGCAAGTGATATTGTAGTAAGTGGTTGAGCCTACAGGGATGGCAGATACATCGTAAGTAACACTGCATTCAGATGATGTATTGCCAGGTAGTTGCATTTTGTAGGTAACACCATTTTGCAAGTCTTTGCTATCAAAAAATCTGCGTCCACCCCCATACCAAGTTGTTTCCTCGTTATGAACGAGGGCATGAGCAGGCACTTCATTGATTGAGGTTGTGGGTGCGCTTGTTAGTTTGTTCAATTGGCTGAATGTAGCAGGTTTATCCTCTTCGCCTTGAGCCTCTGTCAAGAAGTAGTAGCTATATTGTGAGTAGGTGTTGGTGGCAAATTTAGTGTTGCTAGTCCATGTGTTGAGGCCTTCAGCATAAAATAGAACAGACCCCGAACGGCGATAGAGCGGAACTTCATTCAAATCGTCAATGAGTGCGTCTTTCCCCGTAAAGCTAAATACTTCAGGCAATAGCTTTCCGCCATATCCATAGAGTTTTACGTTGCTTGGGTTGCTAAATCCAGCCTTTTTTAGTTGTGCATCTGTAAGTTGGTAAATACCTTCTTTGCTAACGCGTATCTTAACCCATTTGCCTTTTGATAATACAGATGTTTCAGCATATCGTTGTTGTTTCGTAATGGTTTCTGTAGCAAGTATAATATTCTTAACAGAAGCTGTGTGACAGGTTTCCTTCACAACAGGACGCACTATGTAGTTTTTAACTTCATACCATTGAGAACCCTTCTTTACAATGGGTACGAAAGTTACATCGTAGATAGTCTCTCCACGGCTAATAGAGCGTGTAGCATTAATTTGTATGTGCTCTTGTGGTATAAAGCCTTCTTTTTGGAGTTTACGTATCTCTGTTTTATTAAGTTTTGAATATTCAGGATATTCTATGGCAAAGCTAACAGTATCTGTGGGCAGTAAATTGCCCATATTGTATTGGCGCACTTGCGTATAGTTCTGTGCGTGCAAGGTAGTAGCCAAAATGGTTGCCAATATGAATGTTTTTTTTCTCATGTATGGTGTGTGGAGCAGATTGGTGCAAATAAAAATACTTAGCTCAGAAGTCTTTTATGTATAGTCTCTATCTGCAGATTATTTTATGTTAAACTGAAGGATAGTATCATTGTTTATAGATAATGCAACATGTTCGTCAATGTATACTTGCAGTTCTTGCAACTTAAGAGGAAATATCAAGATATCACCTTGCTTAAGTGTGTAATACAGACTGATGTGTGCTATTTGGTGATTGATGATGGGTAGCAACTCATCTTTAGACGTTGTCGTCTTATAAGTCTTGTCTCCAATAGTCAAGCAAGTTTCATTCTCACCTTCTGTAAGTTTGCAAGGGTTTTCAGCAACAACAACAGCGTTATCAAATCCTACAGCTTTGTCCCATGGAAAATGTTGCTCAACTAACTCGTCAAGTAAGTCTCTTGCAACAAAATGAGTGCCGATAGCTATTTTGTTTGCATCGTAATAGCGTTCAGCAAAGTGTTCGTGTATGCTGCGTCCCAATCGGTTAATTCTTACACAAGCGCATAGCTGAACCATGCATTTGTTTGTAAAGTCGGGAATGAAGAAAGGACGTTTTTGTATGAGCATTGCCGTGTCTGGTATAGTTACTGTGCTCATATTATTATAAAACGTAGAATAGTCCTTTATATTGTTTGAAAAGAATCTAAAAATCTTCATAACTTTAAAAATGCTTTTATTATGCTTTCTTAGCTTGCTGGATTGGTTTAAGAGTTGTTGGTATGGCTATGCCATGTGCTTTGTTGCAGAATTGAAGATAGCTATAAACCGAATATATAAAGTCGCCTTTTTTTCAACTCCCCGTTGCGGTTACCTTTTATCTATTAAGCACAAACTTAATGCTTACACCAAAGTCCTGCGTTGTTGTGGGATAGGAACTTGATGTGAGCAATGGCTTGTTCATCTGTCTGTCGTAGTATGCAGTTAGTGTGAGCAATTTGCTCAGAGCATAGTCGGCAGAGAATGATACTTGAATAGCTTTGTTACCACTTGTAGCTTGACTAAGTTGTGTAAGAATGTCACGATTGAGTGCACTCTGGTTACGGAGTGTAAAGTCGAGTCGTAGGTTCAGATCGTTGGCAAAACCACGATTGTTAGTTGTGGTTTGTTTGTTCGAACCGCTGCCCTTTGATTTGCTACGCACAGTTTTTTTAGGAGCAAACAAGTTAAGGTCTGCAATCTTATAACCTAAGCCTACAACAAAGTCGTTAGAGCGAGTTTCGGATAGTTGTTGCGATGTCATACTTAATGTAAGCACACGTGTCTTTCTCATTTCAACTTTGGCAGTTAGGTTGTTTTGGAAAGTCATATTAACACCAACTAATGGCGAAAAACTCTCGTTGATGCTAACGGTTGAGATGTCGTACATACAGCCTGGAATAGGATTGCCTGTGGCTACGTCGTTTACGAAACCAAAGCCATTCATATATTCCATGTAGCTATTGAATGTATTGTAAGAGCCAACAGAGTATACGCTTTTGTAGGCGTGATTGATGTTGAAGCTTTTGAACACTTTCTTCATTTTGGGAAGCTTTGATAGTCCACCATAGCTAATGCTCCAGTTTGGAAGCAATTTCAGCAAAGAAGGGAAAATATCAAGCCCCGAATGTCCCATTGTGTATGAGTTTAAAAATGCAGGTATCATCACCTCGGGCGAGTAAGCGCTTACTGTTCCGTTAGCAGGGTCGAATGTCGTTCCAGCCAACGAAGAGTTTGCAGGGTAGGGAGCATTCGTAAAGATATTTTCAATTCGTTGGCGGTAGCTTTCGAGTGAGTTTACAAATTTAGTAAAAGTCTTGCTCTTATACCCCTTATCGGGTGAACCTATTTTTTCAAAAGCACTACCAATAGATATTGTTGTCATCGTAAACGAACCCGTTTGCGTGGTGGGCATGCCGTCAAACATATATTGTATGCTCCGGTTGCGTGTGGTGTTTCGTGAGGCATTAAGGTCAATTTTAACGTCTCTGAATGGCTCAAGAGTAGCACGTAGCTGGAATGATTCTGTAAGGTTTGACGTTGCGGGTGTAGTTACGCTATCAGCCATCAATAGCCATCCTCTTTCGGCGGCTTTGCGTATATACCCCTCATCGGTAGCACCGAAGGCAAAGTTCAGTCCTGGTGCAAGCATACCGCCACTCTTCTTTTGTCCAAAGTAGTCGCCCACTTCGGGCAAGAAACCAGGAACGTTAAGGTTGTAGCGGTTGGTATAGTTAATGCTCACATTGCGCACCATCATTAAGAAGCGAGTGCCCATTTGCAAAGCTTTATACCATCCTTGGTCTTCTTTTCTCTTTTTAGGTGTAACCGTTATTTTCAGTCGTGCGGTGTCCTTTGAAAGCACCAAAATTTTGTTGTTGTCTATCACCTTAAAGCGTATAGGGTATCTGCTACCATTGGGTCGAATGGCAGTAACTCTGATATTCTTTGCACGTTGGTTGTGTTGTATGGTGATAGTTGTATCGGCTCTAAGCTGAATTTCCTTCTGGAAGTTCTTTTTCTCTGAGTCTTTGCTTTTATCCTTAGGCGTTTGCGCATATTTTCTGTTCACCTTTTTCAAGAAGGGCACATGGTTATAGAGTGTTTCAAGATTAAGGCGTGCATTACCTGTTATGTTGCGGCTATTGCTAATGGTATTGCCAAGTGTACTACCATTTTCGAGTTCAGAGCCACGAGCCCAATTGTAGGTGGAGTTATACGCAACGTCAGATGTGAGCCAATCAAACAAAGGCAGTTTGTTGAGTGGTAGTTTCCACGAAAGGTCAAAGTTCTGTTGGTAAGTCAAAGGACGACCTAAGTGTTTGATGCTTTGCCACACAGAGTCTTTCCATGCCTTGTATCGGTCGGGGTATAGGTCTTTATTAACTGCAGTATAAGGTTGTTCAATTTCAGCATTCGTACCCGAAGAGAAGTTGGCATGTATGCTCTTTGTCAAGTCCCAACGCAGTTGGAAAGATCTGTTCCACAAAAAGTCGCTCGACCATGAAAGTGGTAGCGTGTTGTTGTTTAAGTTTTCCATATCTCGCTCTTGCAGTTCGTAGTAAGAGCGCGAAATGTCTGAATTAAAGCCAATGTTTTGTGGCAAATAGCTGATGCTCTGTTCTTTTAAAATCTTAAACCATTTTGATTTGCTCTTATTCTTTTTAAAAGGTTCAAAAGCCTTAAAGTTGGGCGACCAGCTATAGTTAAAGCTGTACTTCCAGTTTTGGTCTTTCTCCCAAGCTGTGGTCTCGCCTGTGGTGTTGCGCGAAGAGTATGCGTAGCCAAAGGTAAAGTTAGCGGGGTCGTAAGGCATAGAATGGCTCTTGGTGACAATGTTAAATCTTGCACCGCTAATGCTGAAGTTTTTGTTTATCACAACCTTTTCAGCAATGTTCTTAAGAGAGTCTTTTTCTGCTTTTGTTTTAAGTGCGCTAAGAGCTTCGTCAAGTTCCATGTCCGTGTCAAGAGGATTGTATTTTGGCGAAGTTTTTTGCTTAGAGTAAGAATAGTAGATAGGGGCATTCAGCTTAACCTTATCGGGCAATATTTTGCCAGCATCAACGTTTGTCGTTACCGAATACTCATAAAGGTTGTCGTTACGTCTTTGGCTAACAGTCTCTTCAAGTCCGCCAAAGCCTTCAGTCTCAATATGGCCTGAAAGATTAACCGAAGCAAGGTCAGACAACTGAAGGTTGAGCTGTGACTGTGCAGCCCAACCACCTTTGTTAGTGAATTGCTGCAGGCGCAGTTCGTTAGCCCAAACCTCAACATATTGTGTGGTTCGGGAATTGTTTCGTACACCAATCATGATGGTACGCACGTCGCCCAACGAAGGATTACCCATCACGCTCACTTTATTTGCCGGACGCGAAGCATCGTATTCAGAATATAGTTTAGCAAACGAAGCTAAGCCTAATGCCTTCTGTTTGTTACGATTGTTTTTAGCATTAGTGAGTATGTTGAGGTCAATGTCAAGCATATTGTCTTGTGGCCAAACAATGCGTGCGTTAGCGGTGTTGTCGGCATAATGAGCAGCGGGAGTAATCTTAAGTGGAATTTCGTATTCGTAAAAGTTACTCTTATAGTCAGATCCCAAGCGAATGAAGATAGAGGTTTGTCCATCTTCAACAGCATTTTGTCCAATCAAAGAATTGGCATGTGTAAACATCTGCAAATGTTTGTATCTGCGCAAATCAAGATTGGTGTTCTTATATACGGCGCGTGCATCTCCACTTGCCAGTTGTTTTACAACAAGCGAGAGTGCTTGCTCGTTGTTTTGCAGAATTTGAGTCTGTCCAGGGTCCTGTACGCGGCTAATGCCAGGAGGCATAATATAGTTTACAGGTTCCTTCTCGTTGTTCTCTTCAAAGTTTACTGCGCTTACTTCTAATGTACCGCTTGCTTCGGGTGCTTTACCTTGATAAAGAGCTTGTTCATACGAGCGCCATTCGCCATGAACAAGGTTCAACGTAGCAAAACGTAAAACCACAGGTTCGGCAAACCCTGTCATATACATACGCATAAAGCGGATAGAGGAGAAGTCGGATATACCACCTTCTCTTTTCTCATATTGTTCTACGGGTATGCGGAATAGATACCAAGTATATTCGCGTGTATTGCCATCGCGAGTCTTTTGCTTAGAGGTGCGTTTGTCTACAATATAGTTTTGCCCAACTTGCAGTGCATCCTCTGCAATTCTTACGTGATATTGATAATATTTTTCGTATTCGTTGAGAGTGAAGTCTTGGTTGATGTCTTCAACGTCGGGTTGCGTTTTGTAGGCAGTGCTATATTTCTCAGGCGAGTTCTCTGCATCAACAGCGTTACCATTCGGGTTATTGATATATTTGTATCTGTCAAGGATAGAACGTTGCTCACGGTCGTAGTCAGAGCCTCTAAAGTAGTGGTATTTATCGGCAGAAGGCGACAAAAGGATAGAATCGTAAACAGCGGGACTAACCTTTGATTGTATAGCCGACAAGAACGCTGCGTAAGCAGGATAAGTTTTTTCTTGTTCCGAAGTCAATCCATTATATCCCACATCTTGTTTAGCTCGCGATCCACTTGAGGTGTTAAAGGCATACGTAACAGTGTTTTGTGTAGGCACACGTCCCCACACGGTTTCAGTGTACTGTGTAGGGTCGTCATCGATAGGCAAACCGCTTTCGTAGAATTTCTTACCATCCTTTAGGATATCTTCGCTAATTTCGCCTAAGTTAAAGTAGAGGTCACCATTGAATGTCTTTCCCGCTTCGCGAGCTTTGATAAAGGGATCTTGCATCCAAAACTCAATATACTCAATGTTAGCGGTCTCAAAGTCTGAGTTTTCGAGTTTGCGCATCATACCGCCCCATCGCTTTTCGGGGTAGAGCAGATGGCCATTTACGTCGAGCGAGGGGTCGAGGTTGTAAGGGCCGCGTTCATTAGGATAGTAAGCAAGGTTCAGCACGTTAAGCGTGTTAGACTCTTGCATATTAACGCTTTTGTTAGGGAACAACTCGCTTTTGTAAATCTCGCGTACATCGGGGTCGGATAGTTGAGCCAAATCGTTTTTGATGTGGCTGGGAGTGAGACTCGAAGAACGACGTGTAAACAATGGGTCAATATAATACCATGCCAACAATGCGCGATTGTAGCCATAGCGTATGTCGTTGGTATATTTCGATTCGGGGAAAACCGATGGTACACTTGATATGGTCCATTCCTTAGGATTAGAGATGTCAATATCGCTCTTTGTATTTTCAAAGTCGTCAATATACGAAGCATTGCCTTGTGCCCCCTTGCTTTTTCCTGCAAAGAGTTGAGCAAATTCTGCTGTAAAGTTAATGCTTGATGGTGCGGTGCAATGGATAAGGGGCAATTTGTTTATCCAATCCGTAAGTCGCTGACTTTGTTTCTTCCACGACAGATTGAGCCCCCACAAAGTATTGTTTAGAGGCTCAGACCCCATAGCCACTTTGGTGGTAAGAGGTTTCTCGCCCAAGTGCATAAACGTACCGCCCAGTTTAAAGTCCTTTGAAAAGTTATATTCAAAGTTCATTCCAAACATCGTTTTACGTTGCATGCCATAGTCGCTATTGCTCTCAAGGCTTACGTTGATGTTTGTACCCG
>DJEH01000023.1 GCA_002431845.1 Prevotellaceae bacterium UBA5903
CGTTGATGTTTGTACCCGCATCGAGTATACTCTTGTTCAAAATTCTCACCACGCCAGAGTTGTAGTCTACCGTATAGTCAGAGCCCTCCATGAGGGTTTGACCACCAGCTGTAACAATCACCGAACCACGGGGTATGTTCATAGCCCCCAATACGATTTCGTCGTTTCGGGTGGCCTTATATTGTCCTGTAATAAGGAACTTATTCCTTTCGGCTATTTGTTTAGCAACAGTGCGTGTAGAGTCATAAAGTTCTTGAAAAACATATTTGTCAGCAACGGCATCATTACCAATAGCCTTTCTTAGTGAAGAGCCAAAAGGCTCAATAACAGGGAAGAACACTCTTCCACTCGAAGCGTCAATTGTGTAGCCCTCTACAAAGTCGAACGTTCCGTTAGGTCCAATTTTATTATTGTTGTCAAGGCGGTCAAGTCCCACCAATGTCAGTATCTTTTTGTCTTTAACAGAAGGGTCGGGCAGGTAGCTAAGATATACGCCCGAGGTGTCAGAAAGCAACTTAATATCAAGCTTAAACTTGTCTTTTTGTACAGATGAAGCGCCTAAAGCATAAACATTCTTCATCTCCAAGTTCCAGTTTCCCATAGCAGGTGTGCAAGCTGTGTTCTTAAGTGTTTTTACGTAGAGAACCTCTTTATTATCCTTATGATCAGAGGCAAACTCGCCTACTTGGTAGGTTTGCCCTTTGTAAGTATACTCGTATGCCACGGCAAGCACTTGGTCTGTTTGCAGCGTTTGTTTTAGCGATATATAGCCTAAGGCACTATTTAAGTTATATTCAGAAGAAGAGAGTTTACGCGCCGATTCAAGTTTTTCATAGTCGATACCGCCAACAAGTCCTGCCCCATCAAGAGTAGGTGTAGCCGAAGAAATGTTGCGTGCCCCATCAAGAGTAGCGTTCAGTATAGCGTAAAGATTGTTTGAACTGTTGCTTGGGTTTACACTGCCTGTTCCGTTCCAACGATTGTTTGCAATATGGTCGTGTTCTGCCAAGTCGGTAAAGCCCACAATGTTACGTGTGTCTGTAGTAGCTCCAGTTTTGTTAGTTACCCACACCTCAATGCGGTTGATGGTTATGCCCGAGGTGATGTTGGGCAATTGGCGCATATTTTCGTCGTAGTGATCGCGAAAGAAGTGCGACAGAAAGTAGTGTCTGTTCTCATCGTATGCGTCGGCCGAAAATTCAAAACTTGATAGTTGTGAGCCGCCTTTTGAGCTAACATTCGATGAGGTAGACTTTTTTTGTGCCACAACAGTAGAAAGTTTGAGTTTGCCAAACTGCATGTCGGTTCTAACGCCAAAAAGCGAAGTTGCGCCTTTAACCAACGACGAGTTGGTGGGCATACTCACGTTGCCCGCCTCAATAAGTTTGATGATTTCGTCTTCCTTACCTTCGTAGTGAAGTTTAAGGTTTTGTGTGTCAAAGTCGAATGTGGCTTCAGAGTTATAGTTGAAGTCCATGTTTACTTTGTCGCCCACTTTGCCGTTTAAACTAAGGTTAATTTTTTCGTCAAAGTCAAAGCCAAAAACCTTTCTGTTGCGTTCAGAAAGGCTTGGATTGTCCGTAAAACGCGTGTTTGCGCCAATTTTAAGTTCGGCAGTACCTTGTGTTTTAATGCGTACTCCTCCAGGACCAAATATTTTGTTCATTGGTCCGAGGTCAAAATGCATATCAGTAAAGTCGAATTTGTCTTTACCCTTGTTCTTAAATTCTTCGGCATTTTTAGCGCGATAGTAGTTGGCAATAGATCGTTGCATCATTAGTTTTTGATACTCTTGCCAAGTCATAGAAAAGGGTGTATCTAAAAAGTCCTTTCCTAGTTTTGTGCCAAAGAGATATGTTCCTGTTTTTTCATCAAACTCGCCTTCGGTCTTTAGGTTATTGGGGTCGCGAAGGTCTACTATTCCATGGGTGGTGTCTGCCAAAGTTACAAGTGTAGTCTTCTTCACTTTGGGCAACGAGTCGCCTTCTGTTGCAACGCTTTTAGCTGCAACAGATGCCTCTTTAGCTTCGGGCTGATGGCCATGTGCCGTCTGCCTTTCAGAATGCATAAAAGCTGCTTGTCCCACCCCTATGCTGATAGAGGCCAATACAAACAGCAGTATGTAGAACGTTTGTTTCAAGGATAATCAGATTAGTTTTTTTAGCTTATGTGCGTTGAGAGTTGATATAATTTGCATTATAGACAATGGCATAGAAGACAACGAATAGCAACCGCCCCACGCACTTAACAAGCGCTACATCCCTTTAAATCAGAGCATTTTGAGCGCTTTCTTTATAATTCCCTCTACAGGGATTGATGGTTCTTCTTTCACTATTTGAATAACAATTTTTTGTGTAGGTGCAGGGGCAAAGCCAAGTACTGTAAGAGCTTGAACAGCCTCTTCAATAATTGGCGAATTAGCCTTAACATCTTGACTCGCATTGCCGCAGCCTTCGCTACTACCAATAAAGTTTGCCACCTTGTCTTTAAGGTCCACAATGATGCGTTGCGCAGCTTTGGGGCCGATGCCTTTTACGCTTTTAAGCGAGCGTACATCTTCGGTTTGAACAATGTTGGCAAGGTCGGCTGGCGTAAAGGCTGATAGTATCATTCTGGCCGTTTGTCCGCCCACTCCCGACACGCTAATGAGTAGTTCAAACAAGTCACGTTCTAAGCGTGTAGCAAAGCCGAATAGGGTGAATGCATCTTCTCTAATCACTTCAAACACGTAGAGTTTGGCCTCTTTACTGCTTTGAATGGCCGTATAGGTGTTAAGCGAGATGTTGAGTGCATATCCCACACCATTTGCATCAATAACAGCCTTTGTGGGGGTTATGTAGTCTATGTTGCCTCTAATAAATTCTATCATGGCTTTTGTTTCTATATTAACGGAAAGAATGGCTTTTTATTATGTTGATAAGCAAAAAAACATTGTGGATGGTACTATAAAATGATTGTACAAACGTGTTGTAGTAAGATTAATAAAATCCTCTAAAAACGTCATTTATAGTTCAACTCTTATGCTCTTTACCGCTTCTCAATGAGTCGCATAAATTCAGCGCGTGCTTCAGGTTGTTCAAATGCTCCGCTATAATCGGAGGTTACGGTTGTTGAGTCGTCTTTTTCAACTCCTCTCATTTGCATACACATGTGTTTAGCCTCGGCCACAACCATTACACCCTTTGGCGAGAGCGCGTTTTCAATGCACTCTTTAATTTGTGTGGTCATGCGCTCTTGCACTTGCAAACGATGCGAAAATATATCTACAACACGTGCTATCTTAGAGAGCCCTGTGATGTAACCATTAGGAATGTATGCTACATGCACTTTGCCATAGAAAGGCAACATGTGGTGTTCGCAAAGCGAGTAAAACTTGATGTCCTTAACAATAACCATTTGGTTATAAGGTTCTTTAAACTTGGCAGAGTTAAGCACATCTTCAGGCTTCATGTCATATCCTCTTGTAAGGGTTTGCATGGCTTTAGCTACGCGTAATGGGGTTTTTAAAAGGCCCTCGCGTTCAGCGTCTTCGCCCAAAAGTTTCAGTATCTCGTGATAGTGGTGTTGTAGTTGTTCGAGTTTGTCTGTTTCCATTATAGTGGTATAAATAATCAGTCGATGAGCAAGCTATTACTCGTAGTTTGTTATTGTTGTTTTAGTAGGGAATGTTTACTTCGCTTGCCACAATGCGCACCTCGTACGAAATGCGTGCACGGCGTATGCGTGTAACATATTTTTCGGCCTCTTGACGTGTTTTGAAGTCGCCCACATGGGTTACCCAACGGGGAGGCTCAAAACTGGTGTATGCGGCAAGTTCGCCAAATTTACTACGGCATTTGTTGCCCATTTGTATAGCTTTTATCTTGTCAGCGCGTGAGTTTCCGCCTGTGAATATGCATATTCTGAAGCCACGTGCCTTGTGTCGTGCGCGGCTGATGTAGGTCGAAGTTGCTGAGGTGCTTGTTTCATGCTTAGTAGCGTTATTTCTTGTTTCACCTTGTTTAGCGTTGTGTTTGTTTTCGCTTTTAACTTCGTTTTTGCTTTTGTTTTCGTGCTTTGTCTTTTCGTCTTTATTAGCAACGATATGGGTAGCAGTGTTTGGGTGTGTGACAGGTACTTTTGCCTCTGTCTGGGTCTTTGCTTGCGTTTTGCTTGCAGTGTTGTTGCTCGTTTTGCTCTTGTTTACAGACTGATTAACGCCATTAACGATACGGTCTATCTCGGCAGAATGATAAATAATTACAGTGCCCTTGCCAGTTTCGTTTTGGCGTAGTTTCTCGGTGTATGTGCTTTGTGCTTTAAGCGTTTGACATGCAAATAGAGTGGCACAAATAATGAAGAGAAAATGTTTCATTGAGCGAATGTTGCGGTATGTTTTTAATGGTTTGAAATTGTGCTCTTAGGTGTTGTTGAGCCTTGCTCTTAGGGGGCATTGATGTGCGTATTTAGCCACACAAATAGAGCTATTTCAAAAAGTGGTAAATGTGCAAATAGGAAAACAAAACGTGTTGTATACAACCATGTGTTGCTTTCTTATTTGCACATTAAAGTGCTATTTGCTCTTACAAATAGCACTTAGAATTTGCTAAATTAAGCCTTCCAAGCATCGATAATGCCCTTGAAGTCGGCAGCCTTAAGAGCAGCGCCACCAATCAAGCCACCATCAACGTCAACCTTAGAGAAGATTTCCTTAGCGTTAGTTGGTTTGCAGCTACCACCATAAAGGATAGAAACGTTTTCAGCAGCTTCAGCACCAAACTTGTCAGCGATAGTAGAGCGGATAAATGCGTGCATCTCTTCAGCTTGGTCAGCAGTAGCAGTTTTGCCTGTACCGATAGCCCATACTGGCTCGTAAGCCAAGATGATGTGTGAGAACTCTTCTGCAGTAAGGTCGAAGAGTGAGCCTTCGAGCTGAGCCTTAACAACTTCGTTTTGCTTGCCTGCTTCGCGATCTTCAAGAACCTCGCCAATGCAGAAGATAACATCGAGGTTGTTAGCAAGAGCCAACTTAACCTTCTCCTTCAAAATTTCGGGAGTTTCATGATAGTAAGCGCGGCGTTCGCTGTGACCAAGAATTACGTAGTTAGCACCAGTGCTCTTAACCATTTCGGCAGAAACCTCGCCAGTGTAAGCACCGCTCACCTTGTCTGCGCAGTTTTCAGCACCAAGACCGATGATGTTTGAGTCGATGATGTTAGCTACAGAAGCCAAGTGAATGAAAGGAGTGCAGATGATAACACCACAGTTGGGTTTGTCTGCTGTGAGCACTTCGTTCAGTTCCTTAGCGAGAGCTACGCCCTCTTGCAGGTTCTTGTTCATCTTCCAGTTACCTGCAACGATTTTCTTTCTCATGATTTTTTTGAGTTTAAAACGTTTAACGTAGATATGTTGTTTGTAAAATTGATGTCCAGTCCAAAGCGAATCGAGCAACACAATGATTATGAACGGAACCACAAACCATAGCAACAATGTAGTTGTTGGGTTGTTGTGGGACGTGTTGCCTATGAGCTGCTTCACGCTGCTTGTATCATCGTTGATTTCGGGTAGATTGTTGTTGCTCCATTTTCCTTCAACTATGCCATTGTTGAGCAGCATCAAACCTGGGTTAGAGCGCACCATGGTGCTGAGTTCGGTGTCTTCGGCAAGTAGGGTAGGATAGGCTGCTCCTGTTTCGTCTATCCATTTGTCAAGGTCTTTGCCAGTTGAGGATGTTACCATATAGAAGGGTACATGGTGGTCTAAACAAAAATCGTAAAGATCGTTAATGCGGTCGCAGCAACCATCGTCGGCCGTGATGGTAGAGGGGATGGTGAGCAAAAACGTGTAACCTTTATGGTTGAGCACATCAAGGGTGACATCGTAGCCAGTTTGGGCATTGATAAGGCAGAAGTTGGCAAGCTTTTCGGTAGTAGCTTCGTCGGCCTCGCCCATTACAGCTTGCTTAATATTGGCTCCTCTTACGTATCCCGAAAAGTCTATTATGGGCAGATAATGGAGCGTATAAAGCGCCAAACCAATGGCATAACACCACGAGTAGATGGATAGTATCCATGCATTTCGCTCTGATATGAGACGCAGACCAGAGAATGGACGCATCAACAAAACCACAGAGGCAAGTAGCAACACAATGTTCTTGGCAAATGTTTGCCCATTGGTCAGTTTGATAGCTTCGCCAAAGCATCCACAATCGGGCACGGGGTCGGTGGCATAAATCCATGCCGTGACAAGGGTGAATGCAAGCATAAAGAGCGTAATGGTACGCGTGGTAAATTTGCGTCTAAAGCCCAAGAGTAAATACACACCCAACACGAATTCAATGGTGCCTAAGGCCGTGGCTGATACCTCGAGTAATAGCGAATTGTCGGCCACCGAAAGGTTGAGCGCCACCGTGTAGGCATGCAACTTGTGTACCATGCCCATAGGGTCTGCCACTTTAACAAACCCCGAAAAGATGAATGTGGCACACAGCAACAATCGGCACAACCATGTTAGTGCGATACCTGCATATATAGCAAACTTACTTTTCAATTGTTAGTTTTATTAAACCGAATACGGCGTAGTTCATCATGTCCATGTAGTTGGCAGCCACCCCCTCGCTCACAAGCGTTTTTCCTTTAAGCTCTTCTATTTGTTTGGTTCTGAATAGTTTCATAAAGATGAGGTCAGCATACGAACTCACTCTCATTCCGCGCCAAGCTTCGTCGTAATCGTGGTTCTTTTTCAGCATAAGCTCAAGCGATTGTTGAGCATGTTTGTCGTAGAGTTTAATAGCCTCCTCAGGTGTGATGTCTTCTTCATTGGCCACTCCCTTTTCAAGCTGAATAAGGGCGATGAGACTGTAGTTTACGATGCCGATAAACTCAGACGTGATGCCTTCGTCTACCATTGCTCGTTTTTTTATTTGTAGCGAACGGATGCGTGCTGCTTTAATAAATATTTGGTCTGTCATGGTTTCGGGTCGCATTACGCGCCATGCAGTACCATAGTCGTGTAGTTTCTTAACAAATAGCTCGCGACAATTGCGCATCACTTGTTCAAATTCTTCTTTTGTGTTAGGTTGTGGCATGATTGCTGTAATTCTCTAAAGGTGTAATCCTATAAATGCTATTTTAGATTGTCGTCTGTTTTACCAGGTGCCTTGCACACTCTCACTTAAAAGTATCCTTCTGTTAGTAACTTTAGCCGCATAGCCCGCCATGCCCTTTCAACTGTTACAATCATTACACTTTTGAATGTGTTGTGGCTGAATTTATGGAGCCACCTTTAACTCGTAATTCTTCAATATGATGTTTATTGCTCTTTTTGGCGCAAAATATCGTTGCAAATTTACTAATAAAAATTGGTAATTGCTTTTTTCCTATTCTTTTCGTTTTCTTTTAAGCTAAAAATGCTGTGCAAATGGTAACTATTTTTGACATTCTGAACTTTCAATCTAGTAGTTAATAGATGTAAACAGGTGTGATAATTATATAAAATACGTGCTTTATCATTAGAAAAAACTATTGTTGTATGCTTATAAACGTGTTATAAGGCATTAAGGATACGTATCCTAAGGTGCTAAGGATACGTGTTCTTAGGTGGTAAGGATACGTATCCTTGTGGCAATAGAACACGTTTATGACATGGTAAAAAGTATGTATTGCTTTGTAACTTGCTGATATTCAATGAGTTGTGAATTTTGCTCAAAATTCGCTTAAAATGAGCCACAGAAGGCGTTCGTGATTTTCGCGCGAGTTATGGCGAATAGAAATTTTATCTTTAGAGTTTTTTATTTAAGTAGATGCTCAAATTTAATTGATATGAATTT
>DJEH01000141.1:0-361 GCA_002431845.1 Prevotellaceae bacterium UBA5903
TATGTCTGCCCAACCTCTGCCCATCGGGGCTTTCGGTATGAGTATAGACATCGCAAAGGGGTAGTTTTTATGTAACAATGCACCATGTTTCAACGAAAAAGTTCTTGGGGAAAGCAAAAATGTCATATATCGCACATAAAACAAGAGTAGTAGTGTATTTTATGCAATATTGTTGAGTTTCATATAATATCACAGCGTAAAACATCTCCAACTCAAACAGTTTGTTTACGCATTGTTTACGCAGCCATACGAAAAAAGCAGTTACGAACGTTCGTAACTGCTTCATTATTAAAGTGGACCAGCTAGGGCTTGAACCTAGGACCTCCAGATTATGAGTCTGTTGCTCTAACCAACTGAGCTA
>DJEH01000141.1:411-652 GCA_002431845.1 Prevotellaceae bacterium UBA5903
CCAACTGAGCTACAAGTCCGTGAATAAGAAATATATGAGGAAATGAAATTAGAATTGAGAAATCAACTCTCTCCTCGTTTTGTGTGTGCAAAGTTAAATAATAATGTTGATATAAACAAAAAATGGTGGCTAAAAATTATAGCCACCATTTTTTATGAAGTATGACATTATTGATATATTAGGTTATTAAGTGCATAAATCAATGATGTGTAGAGGGTTCATAAGTAGGTATTCAAAATTA
>DJEH01000141.1:780-21098 GCA_002431845.1 Prevotellaceae bacterium UBA5903
AAACAATGCACAAATTCATATCAATTAATTTTGAACACCTACTTAACTTATTTAATAACCTTCTTGCCGCCAATGATGAATACACCCTTTCCGGGGATGTTTACACGACGACCTGATAAGTCATAAACGTCTTTCGAATTATTGAAGTCTTCAGCATTGATAACATCGTTGATACCATCGGCAGTGCCTTCAATCTTGGTAAGCGTATAAGCATTCAATACGAATGAATCAATAGAGATACATTGATTTCCTGCCATGTTAGCAAGGATACCAAGGCTAACTGTTGTAGGTTCTGCAAAGAAGAATACGAGGGTGTTTGAAGATGCCTCGTCCTTTGTTGCCATTGCTTTGTATGCAATTGCATTAGAGAGCATGCTTGTGCTAGGCAATTTAGAACCTTCTGCAGCTACTAGGTAGCAGTTGCTTGATTCGCCTTCGTAGTTGCCGTAGTTAGCAGTAAAGGTATATGCGCCAGCAGGAAGTGTTACAGTTTGGAATACCTTGTGGTCATCAAGTTTGCTTGCGAAACCATCCCAACCAGTTGTGATGCAGAAGTCATTGTCCTTGTCTGCATCAACGTGAGCACCTGTGCTGATACCTGCCTTTTCGGTAACAATGTTCTCCATCTTCCAGTCAGCCAATCCCATGAAGCGAGTGCCTCTGTAGTTGTTGAACACCTTACCTGTAGTGGCAAATGCTTTCTCTGTGTTTTGCAGATACTTAGAGGTGATGTTAGGAGCATTCTCTGAGCTAATAGCAAATACACCGCGCGATTCTGTCCATGCGTCACCATCAGGACCAAATCCAACGCGATTACCAGTGTTGTTGCTGCTTGTAGCATCTGCAACGTTGCCACTTGTTTGGTTAAAGTTGTAGTAAACTACAAGTCCGTCTTTTTCAGCTTCAGCAAGAGCATCGCCTTCGAGAGGTGCAGATACATACTTGCGAACAAGGTTGGCCTTGTCATCGCGGAATGAGCGTTTCCACACGCGGAATTCATCAATAATGCCGTTCATAGGAGCATCGGCAGTGCTAATTGAAAATTCTTTAACGGCTGGCATCTTTCGTACTGTAGAAGAAGCTTTGCCGATGTACTTGCCATCGCGGAAGTAGTATACAATGCCTTTGTAGTATGAAACGGTGTAGTTATGCCATTCGTTAGCTATTACATAGCCTTCGGGCGAAGAAGCTACCTTTCCGCTTGTATACATGCTCATTTGTCCATTGCTATTAGTCTTGATGAGCATTGAACTTTCGCTTTCGCCAATACCACAACATGCATCTGTAAGAGTCTTAGGACGCATCCACCAGTCAAAGGTAGTTTCTGTTGCACCTGTAGTGTATGGTACTTGTGAAGTAACGATACGTGCAGATTGGTTAAAGCTAATGCCATTCTTACTATCAGCGTTGCAAACTACAAGGGCTGCAGTATGTGTAGTCTCGTCAGAGCCCTTTTCGTTGCTTGCTTTCAGTGTGATGTCATAAGATCCGGCAGTTTGTGGAGTAAATACGATGTCGTGTCCTTCGCCATAGAGTACTTCTGTAGCACCTACAAGTGTCCACTTGCAGAGGTCTGGGTCGTAAACAGAACGATTCGAAATTGTAACCTTCTCACCCTTATTTACTACAACAGGCGATACATCAAAGTCGGCTTTAGGAGCAACTTTGCTTGCTTCTACAGTCTGGGTAGAGGTAGATTTTACGCCCTTGCTATCAGTAACGGTGAGTGTAACCTGGTGTGTACCGCTTTGTGAGTATGAAACGGTTACGTTAGGCATGTTCGATGTTTCTATAGATGCGCCAGGCATGTTCCATTCGTATTTGTAACCAACGAGTTGTTGGTTAGCCATGAATGTAACACGACTACCTGTAGCAATGGTAGCCTTGCTGATTGTAAATTCAGCACTTGGTGCAGCAGCTTCAGCCACGTTGATAGTTGTAGTAGCTTCAACTTGCTTGCCATCAATGTCGGTAGCAACTACTTTTACTGTTTGTTCTCCAGCATGTGCAAATACAACAGTAGGAGTTGTAACAGCAAGGTCCTTGATACCAGCATCTTCAATAGTCCATTTCAATGATGCGATATTAGTTGAACCTGTAGCTTGTAGCGTAACAGGTTGTCCTGCAACAACTGTGTTCTTAGGTTGAGCAATATTAACAGTAGTTGTTACTTCATAGAAGATAGAACTAGGAATGGTTGTTGAAGTCTCATAATTGTCGTTGGTGAAGGTTGCATGGTGAGCGCCACTTGTATGGTCACGAAGTGCAACTGAGCCATTAACGTCAATAATATCGCCCTTGTAGTATGCCATCAAGCCTTCGGGAAGCAAACCATCGGCAAATTGACGTTTGTAGTTGTTGCGTATTTCGGCATCAGTTCGTGCTACCTTCCAAATACGTATTTCATCGTAGTTAGCGTTTTGGTTCTTAGAGTCATCGCTTGAACCATTAAATACGAGGTCGCCAAATCCGCCCAATCCACTATAGTTGCTCGAAGTGACGGTGCCTTTCTTAACACCATTAACATATACCATCATCTTGTTCTTATTTACAACGATGGCAATGTGCTTCCATGAGTTATTAACAAGTGTTGAGGCGGCGTCCATGCGATCGCTTCCGGTGTTCCATCCTGCAGTAAATGTACCATTGCTATTGGCATGGAACATAAAGCTACCCCAACCAGGACCAGCACTTTGGTTCCAGTTAGTAATGCTATGAGGACGAATCCAAAATTCAATCGTAGCTTGGTCGTATTTAGAAGAGAATACCCCAGGGATAGTAAAGCCAGAGTGCTTAAGGTCAATGCTTACGTTCTTTGTAGAGGTAACGGGCACCATTACACTAATGCTTGTAGACTTATGACTACCATAAACGGCGCAAATATTGTAGCTTCCTTCAGCATCTTCAGGGAGGGCAAAGCTTGTAGCTTTGGCATCGAGAGTAGCAATAACCTCACTGCCTTTGCTGATTTCGTAGCCCGTAAGAGTCTGTGATGAAGCTATAGGTGCGTTCCATTCCAATTTACCATCTGTTATGGTTGCATTTTGAGGAGCCTTATAACCACGTCCAGGAACGACGACACTGATAATTGTACGATTTCCTTGGTTCTTAATGCTTACACCTTCTGTTCCAGTCTTAAACGGAATTTCAAGTCCTGCGGTGTCTACTGCGTAGTCAAGGATTGAAGCATCATAAATGTGGCCAGAACCGATAGCAGTTTTCTTAGTCTCAATGATAAAGAAATACTTCATATCTTCGTTTGGGTCGATATTGTCGCTTAAGTCGGTAAGGTCGTAACCAAATTCCATAGGTTCCTTGTGCAACTTGCCATCAGCCCAACGTCCTAACATAGGTATCTCTGGTGCAGGGGTGGTGTTACCATAGTTACCATCACCAGCATACTTAAAGTGGTCGAAAGCTTGTGTATAATCAGGTTCTTCGGCATTTACATTGTTCGAAACACCTGCCATAAGGTAGAGCTCAGAACGATGTGAATAATCCATTTTTAGCTTGATAGTTCTAAGTGGGCGATAGTTCTTACGAACGGTATATACCTCAGGAGCCCACCAGTTCTTAGCAAATGTGCCGTCGTCCTTGAAACTTGCTCCAGCATAAGCATAGGGACAGTAGATAAATCCACCATTTTCCCAATTGCCCCAAGAGTTTACGATAATCCAAGCACCTTTTTCGTCTTTGCCTGCTTCGCCATATTTGCCGTTGCCGTCAAGGTCAAATTCAATGCGGTCATCGTAACCTACAATAGTTAGTGCGTGGTCTACAGATGTACCCCACTTGCTAACATAGGCCATGCCCGTAACACCTGCAGCATCATTAGCGGGAGTTTTGGGTATGTCTTTCCATACACCGCCACTGGCTACACCAATACCCACGATACCGCCAGAATGATAATCTGTATCGCCGTTGTGGTTCCAAAGATAGTTTTTAACGGCTTCGCGTCCCTCTTCTGTGCCAACATCTTTGGGGAAGTGGGTTGGGGTGAGCATACGATTGTGCATAGCTTCAAACCACTTATCGTAGCCTGTCATCCATCCAAAGTCGTTGTTTGTTTCTTCTTGATAACCAAATAGCTTTGAGTAAGTTTGTCCTCCATAAGTATATGCTGATGGTACGCCAACGTGCTGCACAAAGTCGTCTTTGCCAGAGTTACCATTAGTTAAGAGCCATACAAAGTGCGAAGGATAATAGTTGTGTGAGTCTTTACCATCAAGATCGCGGTAGGAGTTCATTTCGTGCGAGAACATGTAGCAGATACGTGATGCTGAACCGCATGAACCACCAGATTGATTGAATACGGGTGGAAAATACCGGTCCTTACCATTGTCTACATGGTCGGGACGTGTAGCAACGGCTTTACCCTTCATGACCAATTTGTGCTTCATAAGCGATGGGTCAGGGTTTACCTTGCTTGAATAGTCTGGGTACTTTGTTCTATCAACATTTTGCGCTTGCATACCAATAGGCAATAATGTTGATACCAAAAGTACGTGTCTTAATTTAAGTTTCATTTGGTATTTGTTAGATGTGAATATTCTTTGGCAAATTTAATGAAAAGTTTGTATGTTTGCTAACGTTTATAACTATAATTTTTGACGGATAGAGTTTTCAAAATGCAACAACAACTATATGATAACACCTATTAGTTGTATGTAACATAATTTTGTTATATAGAGAACTTTTTTGTCGTAAGTATATGGTGTTTCAATAGGGTATAATAAAAGGTTGCAAGCAAAAAAAGAGAGACTACTTGGGTCGGTAGTCTCTCTTATCATCTAATTACATAAGCGTTGCCTGTTTATTTCAGTTCGAACACATGGCTTGTTCCCTCTTCAGCCTCAAACATATTGAGTCCAATTTTCATTAAGAAATCGCCGCTGAATGTCTTTCCGTTGAAATCAAATTTTGATTTTGTTCCAGGCATAAGATTGATTTCTTCAATAGTGTATTGTTTGTTAGCATCAAGGCCTTGCATACGCACGTTAAGCAAAGGTTCTTTGTAACGTGGGTGCAAGTTGTAGGCAAATGCCACTGCATGGCTCTTGTCTTTAGACACATAGTTTATGGCACAATGATTGGTTTCGTAGGGTGAAACAAGACGATATTGCTCACCATCAAGAATAACGGGTTTCAATCTTTCCCAATTCTTTACAGCCTCTTGCATAAACTGATAGTCGGGTGTTCCTTTAAGGGGCTTGAGATCGATGTCAAAGCCCAACTTACACATACTGCATACATCGGTACGGAATTTTACTGAAGTCTTTTTGTTCCAGTTTGTAACATGTGAAGCCATCACCTTTGCAGGGAAGAATTTCGACAAACTCCATTGTATATAGAGGCGTTCGTAAGGATCGGTATCATCAGAACACCAAAATTCGGTGAAATATTTCAGAGCTTCGTAGTCCATACGTGCGCCACCACCAGAGCAGAGCATCATAGGCAGTTGTGGATATTTTTCCTTAACGCGTTTCATAACATTGTACACTCCTCTCACATGGTCAATGTAGAAATTGCCTTGGTTCTCTTTGTGATAAGGTGAATAAATGTTGGTGATAGGGCTATTGCAGTCCCACTTGAAGTATGCTACATCAGGGTTCTCGGTCATGATACGATCTATCACACCAAACACATAGTTTTGCACTTGTGGGTTAGATATGTCGAGTACCAATTGATTGCGATAGTAGTATGTTTCGCGGTTAGGTTGTTTGATAACCCAGTCAGGATGCTTCTCAAACAATTCGCTCTTAGGGTTCACCATTTCAGGTTCTACCCAAATACCGAATTTAACCCCTGCAGCTTTTGCGTCGCGTACGAGTCCTGGTATTCCTTCTGGTAGTTTGCTGTGAGTTACCTCCCAGTCGCCTAAACCTGCATGGTCATCCTTACGTGGGTATTTATTGGCAAACCATCCATCGTCGAGCAAAAACATGTCTACCCCTAAGTCCTTAGCATCCTTCATCAGTTCGGCAAGACTCTTTTGGTTGAAGTCGAACCCAGTGTTCTCCCAATTATTTAATAGGGTAAGACGGTCGCTTGTGCCCAACTTTACTTGATATTGTCGTGCCCAATCATGTAAGTTGCGGCTTGCTTGTCCCACGCCAGTGGTACTAGTGGTAAAGATAAATTCAGGTGTAGTAAAGGTTTCGCCCGCCTTTAGCTTGTAGTCTGAAGCGTAAGGATTGATAGCGGGAATAACTCTCAATCCACCAACATTATCTACCTCAAACGTGAAGCGGAAGTTGCCTGTCCATGCAATTGTACCAACAACCACGCTACCTTCGTTCTCCTTAGCAGGCTCGTTCAAACCGAGTTCAAAGAAAGGTTCAGTGTGCATAGCAGCACGAGTACCGAGTTTGGTGTCAATAATCTTTTTGCCAGCAGTAAGTTGCACTGTTTCGGGTTGTCCTTCTTTAGCCCAATCGCCGTGATAAGAGGTAAGGAAGTATTTAGGTGCGTTGAAGTAGAGCATGGTGCTACTATATCGCCACAAGGTAATAGGCTTTTTCTCCTTATGCGATATTTCGGTCCAAGCCTTAATAACGTTTTCTTTTGTATAAGCCACATAGTGTAGCTTAACGGTAACAGGGTATACGTTATCTTCCAAAGTGATTATTGTTTCACTACCGCCCTTAACCGTTTTTGTTTCGCTCCCTTTGTAGTACAAATAAGAAGTCATGTTGCCATCAGTATGAGTGATAGCAATGGCAGGTTCAAAGTAGTCTTCATTGCCCGACCCAGCATAAACCTCATGTCCACGTGTTGATACAGATCCATCAGAAGCCGCATAGGTGTTCCATGTAAGGTTGGCATAGTCGGCTGCGTTGTTTAGCTTGTCGCCAAAGTAAGTTTGGTACAATCTGCCTTTAGGCGATACTTGCATCACGAGGTCTGTTTTGTCCGTGCTTACGCGTATGGTTTGAGCATTAGCTCCTAAAGCTATTAGTCCGCTGACGAGTAGTAATTTCGTACCCTTCCAATCAGTGAAGAAAGAAGATTGCAAATGGTTCTTCAACGAAGAAAGCAGTTTATGTGAAATGTATGGTTTCATCGCAATATTATGTTTTAGGTATGTACAATTTAAAATTTAAAGTTCGCACTAAATTCTACGGTGAATGGGCGCAAATAGCTTCCGCTCATATACTTTCCAGCATATTGTTTAGCGTCATTCTTACTGATTAATTCAGATCCGCTTATAGTGCCTTTAGCACCCTTTTGGTTCAAGAAGTTCACTACATTTGCGCCTAAACTCAAACGTTTGTTCACATTCCAATTAATGCCACCAAAGGTTTCCCAGTGTCCATTAAAGTAGAGAGCCTCTTGCAGGTTTGCGTATGTTTTTCCGTAGTAACGGAAACTGAGCCAAATGTTCAAATCCTTTGTAATGTTGTATTTAGGGTCGAGTTCAACGAGGATTTGAGGAATTTCTTTCACTATCATATTGTTTGCATTCACCGACATTTGTTGTCCATCGCTGAATGTTACGCTTGCATTATAGTTTTTATATACAGGCTTTTGATAAGTAAAGAGAGCATGCAATGAGAAATTCTTGAAGGGCTTGATTTCTGCAGTAGTAGTCCATCCAAGGGTTTGAATGTTGTAAATCAAAAGCACGGTCTTTCCCTCGCTTGTACCAGGCTTTGTAAGGTTTTGCTGGTCAATGTTGTTAGACTTAGCAATATAAGTAACCATTGACGAGAGGTCCAACCAATTGTTCTTATAGTAAATACCACCGCGCACCAATGGGATGGTAACTCGTTTGTATTGTTCGGCAGTAGGTCCTGTGCCAGCATAGTCGCTGATGCGAGGATAGCGCGTTGCAATTGTTCCATCTGCCATTATGCCAAATCCTTTTGCAATGTCGTAGGTTAGCTGAGCAGTAGCAGCATAGTTAAGTTTGTTTTTAGTGACATTTGCAGGATGAATACTGTGTTCTGTAGTTACAATATTGCCGTTTTCATCGCGGTTATAGGTGTTAAAATCGCCTATATGGAAACCTTGAAAACGCGATTGCGAAATTTGGTCGGCCGACATACGATAGTACTCTAAGCGTCCACCATAGTAGAGTTTCAATTTATCGTTGATTTTCCAACTATCTGTCAAGTACACAGCCAATTTGTTTTCACTGCCTACAGTATATTCCGGACTAAGTTCGTTGAACCCAAAGGTTTGTGTGCGTTGTGGCGTTTGCGTAGGGTCAGTAGGGTCAGTTTTTGTGGTATAAAGCACTTGTGGATAAGGCTCAACCGTTCCAACCCATTGCATTGACGATGAGTGATAGTTAAGATGATAATACCATTCGTTCAAGCCCAATCTAACGTTATGTTTGCCAAATGCTTTTTCAAGTTCGGTGGTAAACATGCCACTTGTAACTTTACCAAAGTGCAACCATGTGCGGCGTCCTTCAATAAGTCCTTCGTAGGCTTTTCCGTTCTCAAGCGTATAGCCATCGGCAGCGGTGGCATCGCTAATAGTGCTTCCGCCAAAGTCTACATAATTTGCCACTGGCACATACATAAACTTTGCGTTAAATTTCCATTGCAGCCCATTGTCAAAGCGATAGTTCGAAAGCAATGCCACTTCGTGCGAACGGTTCTCGCTTCCTTTATTAAAATTCCATGTCTTGCGTTCGCCCGACATGATGTCTGTGTATTGAAAACTACCATTAGCGGGCACGTAAGAGTTGAGTCCTGGGTCAAAGCCATTCACTTTCTTGATAGATCCATCGCCCACGTATATAAAAGGCGCAGCATTGGCAAAGTTGCCTGGGTTCTTGCTATTAGCATGTTTATATTGAAGTGAAATATAGCCTTTTCCGTCATTTAATATACGGGTTAAACCTGCATGATAAATTTGTGTACGATCGGCATAATCGGTAAACTGAAGTTTGAAGCTTCCTGGGTCAAAGTTTTGGTATGTTCCAGCGTTGTAGAGCCAATTATTGCCGATTCCACCGCTAAAATTCACATCGAAGTTTTGCATGCCAAAGTGGTTAACGCGGTAGTTAAGTTTACCGTGGAAGTCTTTCTGGCCAAGGTCACTAAAGGCTGTTACAGAATAAGCAATGTTGCCAGTAGTGATAGCAGACTCTGATGGAGAGAGTAATCCTGTAGAACCCAAACTGGCATCGTTGCGCCAGTGTGCAGATAGTTTATGTACCGATGACGAGTAAACTGCGGGAAGTCCGTTCTCGTATACATTTACATCCTCGCTTGGCAAACCTATTTGTATTTCGCGAGGTTTGTTTGCATCAGCGGCATTGAGCATCACGTTGCGCTCTTCGCCTTTGTTTGCATTAGACGTTTCGCTCTGTGCGTGTGCTTGTAAGCAAGTTGTAAGTAGCACACACGAGGTTAAAGCTTTAAAGGTAATTGCATTCATGGTGTTTATATCGATGTAATTGTTGATGTGTTCTTTATGATGTAAATAGTTGATGTGAGCGAAATGTACATGCTAAAATGTAAAATGTGGTTATCATAATCAATTGCATTGTGCAATGTATTGATAGCAGAATAGCGTGTATGTCATTCACGACGGCAAATTTATGGTGAGTATAAGCCATATTCAAATAGTAGGTAGTTACTAAGTAGATAAATTTAAAATATTAAAGTTTTTAAAACGTTGATTATCAGTGCTTTAATACACGTTTGCGAAAATAGCAAAGTAGATATTATAAATGTGAAATCAAATTGTTATATTTGCGGAATAAATCAAAGAAGTGCTTTAATATGTGTTTTTTTAGAATTCTTATAATGTTAATTTTTGCTTTTTCGTCATTATCGCTCGTAGCCAATGATGATGAGCTAAAAGTTCTTGACTCTTATGTATCGCATCGAGCAACGTACATGGAGAGGAAGCAAACGCGTATACAGCAAATAAAAAGGCAGTTGAAGAGAGGTATTTCGGTAGAAGAGCAACTGCGTGTATATAACAAAATGTTTGGTGAGTACTATACCTATAGCTTTGATTCTGCTAAGGTTTACATTGACAAAGGATTACGTATTGCGCGCTTGCATAATAACAAGCGATACATTGATAATTTCACCATACATCGTGGTTTGTTGCTTGCCACAGGCGGTTATTATAGCCAAGCAGAGGCTGTGTTGAAGAGCATAGATGTAGAGCAGTTGCATCCATCCTTGTTGTTTAACTATTATTATTCCATGACCTGGTTATACAATTTTTGGAGTGCTTATTGCCATGACAAAGAGTTTTCGCCAATTTATAATCAGTTAAGAATGCAGTATTTAGATAAGGCGATAGCCCATGCTCCAAGCGGAAGTGCCATGTATAACTACTTGATGGGTGAGAAATATTATTATGGTGGTTTAAGTACCGATGTGGGGCTTACTTACTACCAGAAAGTGCTGAAGCAAGTGCCTATAACTGATAGGCTTTATGCATCGTCGGCCTATGCAATTGCTCGTGGATATAAATCGCTAAAAAAAGCAGCGTTGTATGAAAGCTACCTTATAAAGGCTGCAATATCCGACCAAGTATGCCCTTTAAAAGAGAATTTAGCACTGCAAGAATTGTCGCTCTATCTGTATGAAAAGGATAGTAAATATTCAGGACGAGCCGTAACCTATATATACTGTTCAATGGAGGATGCACAGTTTTATAACAATCGTTTGCGCATGCTCGAAATATCCCACATACTGCCTCGAATCGTGGCCACTTATCAAACGCAGATAAACCAACGCACCACAATAATTTATTGGGCATTGGGTGGTTTAAGCCTTTTTGCTGTTGTGCTATTAATGATGATAGTGCTGGCTTTAAAACAAAACAAAAAGCTTAATCAGCGTCGAATAAAGATGCGTGCACAGAATGAGTTGCTCGAAAAGCTTAATCAGCAACTCAGTACAACTAATAAGCATCGCGAAACCTATTTGCGTTTGTTTCTTGACATTAGTGCTTTATACATCAACAAACTTGATGCACTGCGCAAGATGGTGACGCGCAGTATCAAAGCGGGAACAACCAACGACTTATTGCAAAAGATAAATCGTGTAAGAGTGGTTGAAGAGGATGCCAACATGTTTTACAATCGCTTTGATAGAGCCTTTTTGATGCTTTATCCCGACTTTGTAAAACAGTTGAATTTATTGCTTCGCGAGGATGCTCAAATACGATTACAAAACGAGCATTCTCTCACAACAGAGTTGCGCATATTTGCGCTTATGAGGCTGGGTGTAACAGCAAGTTCTGAAATTGCAACCTTGCTTTTTTATAGCACGCAAACCATTTACAACTACAAAACACAAATGAAAAATAAAGCGAAAGTACGCGAAACGTTTGAGCAAGATGTCAATCGTTTATGCCACATATTGCCTAAAGAGCATATGGCAGAATAAGGTTTTTGCTTGTATGGCGTATATACGATAAATAGGTGTTCAAAGTAGCTCCTGAGACTTTGAACACCTATTGTTTTTTAAAGGCCTATGGTCTTGTCAATAAAATAGCGTGGACGGCGTTTTACTTCGGTATAAATCTTTCCTACATATTCGCCAATTATGCCACATGCCAAAAGAATAGCTCCGCCAATAAACCATATACTGACCAATTGCGATGTCCAGCCCACAATGGCTTTGCCCTCAATGTACATGGCTATGCCATATACAATGGCGCATATAGAGATAAGCATACATGCCAATCCAAGAAAGCTGATGTATTGCAATGGACGTACAGAAAAAGAGGTAATGCCATCGGCTGCAAAACTCATCATTTTGTGCAATGGATACTTAGATTGGCCTGCAAAACGCTCTGCGCGGTCGTAGTACACCATGGCCGTAGCGAAGCCCAGCGAGGCCACCATGCCACGCAAAAACAGATTGCGTTCGGGGTAAGCCATAAGTGCTTGCATGGCACGTTGGCTCATTAGTCGGAAGTCGGCATGGTTGTACACAACGTTACACCCCATTGACTGCATGAGTTTGTAAAAGCTTTGAGCCGTTGTACGCTTAAACCACGTGTCGGTTTTGCGCTCTTTGCGCACACCATATACAACGTCAATACCCTTGCAATAAAGCTCTACCATTTGGGTAATAGCCGTCACATCGTCTTGTAGGTCGGCATCAATAGTAATAGCCGCATCAACGTTTGTTGCAGCCCACTCAAGCCCAGCCCATAGTGCTTGTTGGTGTCCTACGTTGTGAGCCAAGCATATACCGCTTATGTGGGGATTAGTGGCAGCATGTTGTGCTATAATGTCCCATGTGCGGTCTTTGCTGCCGTCGTTTACAAACACAATTCTTACCGCATCAATGTCTTCTCTTTTTTCAATAACCTCAATCTCTTCGCTAAGGCGTTTGATTGTTTCGTTCAGCACGTCCTCTTCATTGTAGCACGGCACGATGATAGCTATCTGTTTCATTTCTTTTTAAAAGCAAATCTAACCAATATAAAGTTTACGGGTATGGCAATGGCAAACACAGGTATCGGCGCGTAAGTTTTGCTTATGCCAATCCACAAAAACACATTAAGCAGCGTTATGTGCAAAATGTAGTTGATTGCATGAGCGCCCCCCATGCCAACCAGCTTTTTCCACGATGGCGAGCTATGAAAAGTAAAATAGGCTGTAAGATAAAAATTAGCTATAAAACTTGTGATATATCCTATTGTGTAGGCAAGGTCCACTTGTATAAAGCTTTGCAGTAAAAGGTATATGCCATAGTGCAATACAGTGGCCAATCCACCAACTAAGGCAAAACGTATAGCTTCGTTCAGCGTATGTTTGTTCATGATGTTCAGTGGCAGTTAGTGCATCATATCTTGTTTAAATCTGTATAGTTTCAAAAGTTTATGGTCGTCGCAGCTGCGGTGGTTAAAGTCGTTTACCAATACCACTTGATAATTGGGGTTGGCTTTGCACCAATCCGCAATCTCGTCGTTGCCCACAAGTAGTAAGCCTTCTGTAGGATGAACAGCCTCAAAAGGCACTATGCGGTCGCCCAAATAGAAGTTGATAGTGAAAGGATGAAGTGGGTTGCCCGGCACAACGTCTGTGCGATAAGAGTAAATTTTGCCTTTAGGAGCAATTTGCGCTATATAGTCGGCTTGTGGCTTGTCGCTTTTAGTGTTGAGAACAATGGGTTGATAGATGCCGTCTAAAGCAAAGAATATGCTGAACACCAATACGAATGTGCACGACAAAGGTGAATGCTTGCGATAAAGCCAAAAATAGTACACGCCAATTAAAGGCATGGTAAATGCTATCCATTGCATAAAGTTGAGCGGTGTGTATCGCAGGGCCAATAGCATGGCAAGGTTTTCTGCTGCATGCTTGCCATGACCCACAACCGACATGGGGACGATGCCCGATGCTATGCACACATAAGCAATAGTGAGTAAGCATGAAATGCCAACCAATAGCCATCCAAAGCCTCTGAGTAGAGCTGTATGCTCTCGTTTTAACCAATGAAAGAACTGGGCTATATAGAATGAGAGGAACGGATAGATGGGCAATAAGTAAACGCTGCGTTTGCTCTTAGGTATGCAGTAGAACACAAAGATAATAACCAGGCTAAGCAAGGCAAATAGCTTGGCATTGTCCATGTTCTTTATTCTTTTAGCAAATGTTTTCCAACTGCTAAATGTGGGCTTATTCTCGGCAAATATCTGTTTCCATTTTACAACAAATGCTGAGGCAAGTAGCACCAAAGTGTAGGGGATAAACCCCGTCACAACGGTCATCACGTTGTAATACCATGGATTGATGTGGCTTTCGTAGCTCATTTTGCCAAGCAAGCGTAGGATGTTTTCTTCGTATATCAAATCAAGAAATCGCTGTCCACCTTCGTGGTATGCAGCCACATACCACGTGAGCGGTATGATGAGTGATAGCACTCCTACAATGGCAAAGTGCCAAACGATGTTCCACACCTTTTTGCCCTTGATAAGGGCGTAAACAGCCACCACCAATAGTGGTAGAGCAGCTCCCACGGGCCCTTTGCTTAAAAATGCGCCACTCAAGCACAATACTGCCCATATAGGTAACCCTTTCAGATTGTTTTCTACCCATTTATATAGTTGATAGAGCGACAATACCATCATACACGTCAGCACCATATCTACGCGACATGCCACACCAGCTCGATGAACCTCAAAGTTGGTGAGCAATACAAGGGCGGTGAGCAGTGCCACGCTTTGTCCCGATCTTTTGGCAAAAAACCGGTAAGTTGCGATGGTCATAACGCTGAGTGCCAATGCCGATGGTAGGCGCGAAGTATACTCCGTAACGTGGCCTATAGGCAGCGAAAAGAGTGCTATCAGCCAATGAAAAAAAGGTGGTTTGTATGCCATGTCCACCCCGTTGTTGATGGGCAATATCCAGTTCCCTTCTTTTAGCATTGAGAGTGCCACAACAGCCTCGCGTGGTTCGCCACGAGTGTTAAAAAGCGTGTCGCCGAGGAAAAGAAACAGGGTGATAAAACACACAAGGACAAGAAACCATGTTATGGATAAAGATTTTTGTTGTAGTTGCATTGTTATAATAAAAGGGTTATGGTGCAAATTTACAATAAAAATAGACGATGCCCCTTGATACTGAAGGCTTATTTCGTAAGGGGTGCTTTATAAATATGCCCAGAGGGTACAGACGAAACCAAAAGCAACGTTTAGAGAAATGCTTTTTATAAAGAAAGCCCCTTGTTTGTGAATGTTTCACAACAAGGGGCCTTCAACCATCTATGGCTTTCTTTCATTCAATTTCGTGTGAATGTATAAAAAGGGGGGTAGGCATGATAGCCACCAACCTTTTTAGTTTTGTTCGCGGCGTGGGCGGCGTGGTGCATGACCTTCGCTACCTTCGCGACGTGGACGGCGAGCAGGGCGTTCTTCCCAACCCTCGGGCTTCTCTTCAAGCACGCGGTGTGAGAGGCGGAACTTGCCTGTTTTCTCGTCTATTTCGAGGAGTTTCACCTTGATGGTGTCGCCTTCTTTAATACCTGCTTCCTCAACGCTTTCAAGGCGTTTCCATGCTATTTCAGAGATGTGGAGTAAGCCCTCCTTGCCTGGCATGAACTCTACAAAGCAACCATAAGGCATGATGCTCACTACTTTGGCATCGTACACTTCGCCAACTTCGGGTATTGCAACAATGGCGCGTATCTTAGCAACAGCGGCGTCAATACTGTCTTTGTTAGGACCAGAAACCTGAATCTTGCCCACACCGCCATCTTCTTCGATGGTGATAGTAGCACCAGTTTCTTCTTGCATACCTTGGATAATCTTACCGCCTGGGCCAATCACAGCACCGATGAACTCCTTAGGAATTTCGAATGCTTCAATGCGAGGAACGTGTGGTTTAAGCTCTGCGCGAGGCTCTGGCATAGTTTCAAGAAGTTTGCCAAGGATGTGTTCGCGAGCTTGTTTTGCTTGGTTAAGAGCCTTTTCAAGAATTTCGTACGACAAGCCATCGCACTTAATATCCATTTGAGTAGCTGTAAGACCCTTAGCTGTACCAGTGGTCTTAAAGTCCATATCGCCAAGGTGGTCTTCATCACCAAGAATATCGCTCAAAATAGCGTATTTGTCTTCGCCAGGGTTCTTGATAAGACCCATAGCAATACCGCTTACAGGAGCCTTGATGGGCACACCAGCATCCATCAATGCCAATGTACCAGCACATACGGTAGCCATTGACGAAGAACCATTTGACTCAAGAATATCGCTTACTACACGTACTGTGTAGGGGTAGTCGGCAGGAATTTGACCCTTCAATGCACGCCAAGCAAGGTGGCCATGACCGATTTCGCGACGGCCAACACCGCGTTGTGCTTTAGCTTCTCCTGTTGAGAAGGGAGGGAAGTTGTAGTGAAGAAGGAAACGCATGTAGCTCTTGTCGAGTACGTCGTCTACCATCTTTTCGTCGAGTTTAGTACCGAGTGTACAAGTGGCAAGTGCTTGTGTTTCGCCACGAGTAAAGATTGCAGAACCGTGGGGCATAGGTAGGGGAGACACTTCGCACCAAATGGGGCGGATGTCGGTAGTTTTACGTCCGTCAAGGCGCTTACCCTCGTCAAGGATGCAACGGCGCATGGCATCACGTTCAACGTCGTGATAGTAGCGGTCTACCATTGCATTCTTTTCTTCTAACTCCTCAGCCGAAAGCTCGGGGTGAGCAGCAGCGTAGCGTTCCTTAAAGTCCTCGCGAATTTGCGTAAAGGCATCTTCGCGTTCGTGCTTATCGTGGTCGCCAGCTTCGGCAATAGCGTATGCAGGTTGGTAGCACTCGTCTTTTACTTGTTGGCGTAGTTCCTCGTCGTTTACTTCGTCGCAGTATTCGCGTTTAACGTCGGTACCAAGTTCTTTTGATAGTTCCTTTTGCAATTGGCACATTGGCTTGATAGCCTCGTGTGCTGCTTTCAAAGCGTCGAGTAGTGCACTTTCGGGCACCTCGTCCATTTCGCCTTCTACCATCATGATGTTCTCCTCAGTGGCGCCCACCATGATGTCCATATCAGCGTTTTTGAGTTGTTCAAATGTAGGGTTGATAACGTATTCGCCATTGATGCGAGCTACGCGAACCTCTGAGATAGGACCTTCGAATGGAATGTCGCTTGCAGCAAGTGCAGCCGATGCAGCAAAGCCTGCCAAAGCGTCGGGCATATCTACACCATCTGCAGAGAAGAGCGTGATGTTTACATATACCTCGCAGTGATAGTCGGCAGGGAAGAGTGGACGCAAGGCACGATCTACAAGACGAGAAGTCAAAATTTCGTAGTCGCCAGCGCGTCCTTCGCGCTTGGTGAAGCCACCGGGGAAACGTCCGGCTGCGCTGTATTTCTCTTTGTAGTCACATTGAAGGGGCATAAAGTCTGTGCCTGGTTGAGCGGTCTTTGCGGCACAAACGGTGGCTAAAAGCATGGTGTTGTTCATTCTGAGCATTACTGCACCATCTGCTTGTTTAGCCAATTTTCCTGTTTCGATGCTAATGGTACGACCATCAGGAAGCGAAACGGTTTTGGTTATCACGTTCATCTGATTGTAGTTATGAAATAGTTCTTTAATTCTTTTTACCTATAAGAAACGTGCAAAAATAGCAATTTATTTCGGAGTTTGTGCTTATTTGCAGCTACTTTTATTTAGTTTTCATGATTTTATGAACTTTTGAGCCATAAACTGTGGTTTTGCGCTAATTGCTTAAGGGTGATAGAAAGTTACATCCCTCTTTGCTCTGTTTGATGAAAATTAATCCATCATTATGTTTCAAGCTATAGGCCTCGCAAATTGGTCAATTTTTCTTTAAAATTAAAAAAGTTGATTGCTGAGATTGGCTTGTTTTTAATCGCCATTGCTTGAGCTTGATTTTATCGCAATTATGAAGAGTAAACGTAACTTATTGATAATCAATAAGTATTGTTTTTTACACAACATGCATTAACAACTGGGTGAGCTAAGGATACGTATCCTTAGGTGCTAAGAATACGTATCCTTAGGTGTTAAGAACACGTATCCTTAGGTGCTTAGGATACGTATCCTTGTGGTGTAAGGATACGTATCCTTATAAAAACTGATGTGTGACGAGGGGTGAAATGCGGTCTTTTTTGTCTATTTTACCCCTTTGAACATTCTATTTTAAGAGAAAATATGTACAAAAAATATTGGTCAATTTTTCGGATTCTTATGAGGTGCCCCAACCTGTTAAGTGGGTATTATTCTCCCCAATCAGCACGATCAAGGCTGCGGTAGCCAATGGCCTCTTTAATATGCGACGATTGGATTTGCTCAGAGTTGTCAAGGTCGGCAATGGTACGTGCCACTTTGAGTATGCGGTCGTAGGCACGCGCCGAAAGGTTGTGCAGACGCATAGCACGCGTTAGTGCATCGTTGGCCTCGGTATTGAGTATGGCGTATTTTTCGAGCATGGCACGCGTCATTTGTGCGTTGCAATGCACGGACTTAGCGTCTTTATATCGCTCTGTTTGTATGGCTCGTGCTGCAATCACACGCTTGCGTATCGAGGCACTTGGCTCACCTTGTGGGGCTTTGGCCAGTTGCTCTACCGAAACGGGTGCAACCTCTATTTGTATGTCAATGCGGTCGAGCAATGGTCCTGAAATTTTGCTCATGTAGCGTTGCACTTGTGCGGGCGAACAGGTGCAGCGGTGAGTGGGGTCGTTGTAGTAGCCACACGGACAGGGGTTCATGCTTGCCACAAGCATAAACGAGCAAGGTAGGGTGGCAGTGTATTTGGCGCGTGATATGGTAATTTCGCGGTCTTCAAGGGGCTGTCTGAGCGTCTCTAAGGCTGTACGCGAAAACTCTGGTAGCTCGTCAAGAAAGAGTACTCCGTTGTGAGCAAGACTTATTTCGCCTGGTTTGTAGGTGGCTCCACCGCCTATCAATGCCACGTCTGATATAGTGTGGTGAGGCGAACGGAACGGACGCTGGGCTATGAGCGATGTTTGGCTACCAAGGGTGCCTGCAATGGAGTGGATTTGAGTGGTTTCAAGACTTTCGGACAGGGTGAGTTGGGGCAAGATAGAGGGCACACGCTTGGCCATCATGCTTTTGCCGCATCCGGGCGAGCCTATCAAAATGATGTTGTGGCCGCCGGCTGCTGCCACCTCGAATGCTCGTTTTACGGCTTCTTGCCCCTTGACATCGGCAAAGTCGTAAGGGCAGTTGGCTTGGGCTGCATAAAACTCCTCGCGTGTGTTTACAAGGGTGGGCTGCAGTATGGTTTTGCCCATAATAAAGTCTACCACTTGCGACAAATGGGTTACACCATACACGTTGAGCTTGTTTACAACCGCTGCTTCGCGCTCATTTTCCTTGGGCACAAACAAGGCTTCGAAACCCTGTCCGCGTGCTTTAATGGCAATAGACAAGGCCCCCTTAACGGCGCGGATAGAGCCGTCTAATCCCAGTTCTCCTACAAAAACATAGCGGCCCAACTTGTCGGTTGGTATGCGCTTGAGCGATGCCAATATGCCGATAGCAAGCGGAAGGTCGTAGCCCGACCCTTCTTTGCGAACATCGGCAGGTGCAAAGTTAATGGTGTACTTCTCGTTGGCTGGTAGTATGTAGCCACTATTTTGCAATGCTCCTTCAACGCGCAATTTGCTCTCGCGAACGGCATTGTCGGGAAGTCCCACCATGAGAAAGAGCGTTTTGTCCTCTTGCGAATGCAACTCGGTGGCGTTTACTTCTAAAAACACGGGCATGGCTGCTAATCCATTTACAGCAGAGGTGTGTATGGTGGCTAACATAGGCTATAGGGGTGGGGTTATTTAAAACTTTGCATCTTCAATTTTTACAACATCGCGTTGCACAATTTTGCCTTGTGCATTAACGAGCATTAGCGACGGAACATAGTGAAGACCAAGCGCTTTGACAAGTGGGGAGTTGAAGGCTTGACGGTCGCAGATGGTGGGAAACGTTATGCTGTCGTTTTTTAACGATGAGCGTAGTATGGCATGGTCTACGTCGAGCGATACCACAACGCATTGCCACTTTCCGTTCATGCTTTTCAGCTTGCGGCGCAGGTTGGTTAGTAGCGGCCTGCTGTCGCTTTGCCATGTTCCAACGCAGGCAATAACCAGGTTTTTGCCCTTGTAAGTGTCGGGCGTTATGGTTTGTCCGTCGAGTGTTTGCGCACTGAATTTGGGCAATGGTTCTCCCTCGCCATTCAAAAAAATAGGACGATAAAATTGGTCAAGAAAACTTACTGCACGCTCTGATGGCTGTGCTTTTTTAAGCATGTCAAGTAGTTGTAAGGCGGTGCGTGCATCGGGTGTTTGCTTGTTGGCAAAGTACTTTCTGAATACGGCTACTGCTGCAAGCGTCTTAATGTTTTCGCGAACAAACTGCGCTGCAGCTAAGCGTTGTGTGCTGGGTGCATCGTTGGCATGTTTTATGCGAAAGTCTGAGAGCAATTCGTTTTGTTCGGTTCCCGTAATCTGCGCTTCGCCTATTTTAGAGGCGTCGCCTTTCATTTTAACGGTGCTTCCAGGTTCTACAATAATGTAGGTTTGCGTAAAGTTAGGATAGAGCAGTGTAAGCACAGCGGGCGAGGTCATCTTGCGTTCATACACAAACTTCCCATCCGATATTTTCACAGTGTCGATGCCATCAAAAGCACCATCCTCGCTATAAATATAGAACTCTGCATCATTGATGTTGGTGAGTGTTCCCTCAAAACGTATACGATCTTTGCCAGGGCCACAAGCTGCAAACAAAACTATGGCAGACAAATAGATAAGTGTATATAGTTTGTTCATAGTTGTATCGTTTAAAGTAATAAGTAGGTATTCAAAATTAATTTATATAATTATGCTCTACATTAATTGATATGTCTT
>DJEH01000017.1 GCA_002431845.1 Prevotellaceae bacterium UBA5903
TATTTACAATATCAACTTTATAAATCATTTGTAAGGCATTATGTTTGCAGCGTATGTTGTAAAAAAGGTCTTGCAAGCTAACACAAAAAAGAGTTATGAAAACAATTAAACACATGGCAATGTTCTTTGCCACCTTGTTAATGATGTGCGCTTTCGTTTCGTGTGACAACGATGATAGCGATTGGGACAACAATTTTCCAAAGAATTTCAGTGTGACTGTTGATGGATGTGAGCGCGTGGGTAGTGTGCTTATTGCAGATCTGACAGTAACTAACAAATCGGGTAAGGATGTGGATGACCTTTCTTTCGCTCCTGATGCCGCTAATGATATAGGTTTTTCACATGACGATTTAAACAACGATTTGCATATCAATATGCAATTTGCTATAAACGATGGCGATTTTCAAGGTATGCTTTCCAAAGTAACAATGAAAGCGAACGAAAGCATCAAACTGACTTTGCGCATAACAGGTTTTGATGCAACAAATACTGCAAAGTATGTGTGGCTTTACGTTCAAACTATTTCGAAAACACTTGGCATGACTAACATGAGTGGTATTGCGCTTGATAAGCTCAGCATAACCGACCACCGCGTTTTAAGTAACGGCGTTCAAACCAACGACCGCGAATTGGCATATACCTTTGTTAAAGCTCAGCGTGATGCTAATACAAACGATGTGTATCTGTACTTTAAATTGAAAAACAATACGGGCAAGGATTTGTGTAACTTTGTAGTTATGGGGGAGCGTTGGCAGAATGTTCGTGACAATTTAGGCAACACTTACGATCAACTGTTTGGTACTGATACCAATAATATGAGTGGTCGTGTTGTGATACCAAATCTTGAGGCTAATGGCGAATTGACATTGGTTGTTAAGGCTGTAAACGTAGCTGCTGAGGCCACTCATCTTAGCGGAGAGTTTAAGTTGTGGCCAGGCAATTATGTGGTAGATGATGATACAGTGCATTTCTTTGACCTTGCATTGTAAGCAAAAAAGCGTGGGTTGCTTATTGGCAACTTATATTAAAAAAAACAGTAATAGGACGCAATAAAAGGGTGGTTCTGAAAATTCAGGTTGAGAATTTTTAGAACCACCCTTACGTTTTGAGTAGGTGTGCTTAATACTTCAATTTTACTTCACTGGCGAATATCCTTTCGCGGTCATAGAAAGTAGATACGGCATGTATCATGCTTTTTAGATTGGGCTTGCTCACACTATTGAAAGCACGTTTGCCATTGATGGTGATGTATACAGGGCGTGATAAATCAACGAGTTCATTGTTTAAGAATAGTGTGATTTCGCCGTTGCTCGATGGGGTGTATGTACGTTTAAACTTAAGTTCTATGCCATACATGGGGTCGCGCTCAATAGTGGTGTAATGCACATTTTCAATTACAATGTCTATCCTGTTATTGTCGTTGATGTTCACCTCGTATCGTGTACGTAGAGAGTCGCATGGTCTTTTGTCTATGCGTAGATTGTAGAAGCCCGTACGGTGTAGGCCGTCCATATCAAAATCCTCCCAAATAAAATGTTTTGGGGTGGCATTGCGCTTAAAGAGCAATAGCCATGGAGTGGTGGGAGAGTAGTCTATAAAATGCTGACGATTAGGGATTAACTCCACTTTGTGTCGAAATCCACTTGGGTTGAGCGTTTCTAAACTATCAAGTGCATCTTTGGTGTATTGTGTAAGTTTGTTGCGATAAAACCCATTGTCGTCGGCACCTGTTCTGAACGAGAAACCTATGTTTTCAAGGTTTTCGGCAGGTGCGTTCTTAAGTGGCTCTCCGCCAGCCATAGGTCCTGCTGCAGCCCAATAGTCGGCATAAAATGAGGCCAAGCGTTGTGAGCCATATCCTCCTTCTGAAATGCCAAAAACGTAGAGCTTGTTGGCGTCGATAGAGTCGTTTAGCATCAGTTGGCGGAGTAGGCGTTGCCATGCAAATTGCTTGCTCTTTTGCCACCATCTGTACCATTCGCCCTCATGGGGTATTTGTGGAATGAAATAAACCGATGGTGCATCCTTAAAGCGTTGTGCAAGTGCTAATCCCGTTTGCCATTCATGTTGTTTGGGACCAGAACCATGCAGGTACAAAAAGAATGGGTAGCCACTTTGAGGCTTTTCACCCTTGCATCCATAATAAAATGGCATGGTGGCATGTGGCTCAAGTGAGTCGGGAAGTTGCCATGCCCCTTTAAGTTTGCCTATGCTGTCGATGGGCAAAAGATGTGGCTCTTGCAGTTGGTTATTGGCTTGTTTCCATGCTTTCCATACCAACGATTGAACCTCGTTTATCTTCTTGATAGATACGCGCTTATCAAAGGTTTCTTGCGGAAGATGGCCTTGCAAGGTTTGCTTAAAGTAGTCTGCAATTTTGTTGCAATCTTGTGCCATACCGCTTAATGATAGAGCAGCAAAGAGGGTAAAAGTAAAAGTTCTTATATGTTTCATTTTGTATAATGCTAATTTAGTTTGGCATATTTACTTAAGTAGGTATTCAAAATTAATTGATATGAATTTGTGCAT
>DJEH01000143.1:0-1755 GCA_002431845.1 Prevotellaceae bacterium UBA5903
ATTTTGAACACCTACTTAAAAATAAGAAAGACTCAAAGAAAAAATAGAATATTTACATCTAATAGAAATCATCTATCTATTTTTGCAGAAGTATAATTGTACATAAGCAAATATCACGATATTGTATGCATCTGCATGCTTTATATCGATGTCCAATTCATATTATTTATAGAACCTCATACATACACAACATGAAAGTTACATTTTTAGTAGTAGGCAAAACAATAGACAAACGATTAACAAGCCTTATTGACGAATATGCAGAACGCACCAAACACTACATACCCTTTAATATTGAGGTAATTCCCGAACTTAAGAACACGAAATCGCTAACTCCTGATCAGCAAAAAGAGCGTGAGGGAGATTTAATAAAAAAACAATTGAACAGCAGCGACTATGTAGTGCTATTGGACGAAGGCGGAAAAGAGTTCCGCTCAATAGAGTTTGCTTCGTATTTAGAAAAGAAGCAGAGCCAAGTGCCCAAAAGGCTTGTATTTATTGTAGGAGGGCCTTATGGTTTTTCAGAAAGCATTTATCAGTTGGCCAAAGAAAAGGTTTCATTATCTAAAATGACTTTTTCGCACCAAATGGTAAGATTGTTTTTTGTAGAACAAATATACCGCGCCATGACTATATTAAAAGGTGAGCCCTACCACCATGAATAAAAGAGCTATAAACAAACAGCTACCCAATCTATGAAAAGAGTCACTTTTACTTTATTCATACTATGTTTAAATTGGCTCATTTGCTCAGCACAAGTGGGACGTTTCAGAATACTTGAATACAACATTGAAAACATGTTCGACACCTTGCATTGTGAGGGCAAACAAGACAAGAGTTTTACGCCACGAGGCGAGTACCAATGGAATAGCGCTAAGTATTGGAGCAAAATAGGCAAAATAGCTCGCATCATAGCAAGTGCCAGCGGAAAGAGTGCTGCAGACATTGTCGGACTAATAGAAATAGAAAATGACAGTGTTGTTTACGACCTTACAAAGCGCACCAAGCTGCGAAGAATGGGGTACGACCATATCATAACCCACTCAAAAGATGTTAGAGGCATCAATGTAGCCCTACTCTACCAACGAGCAAGATTTAATCCCTTACTTGTAGAGAACATAAGAATTGCACCTCCCACCATAAAAGGAATGCGCCCCACGCGCGACATACTTCATGTCATGGGCGAAGTCTTTACTGGAGACACGCTGAACATATTCTTATGCCATTTTCCAAGTAAAAAAGGAGGAAAGGCAGCCGACATATATCGAGATGAGGTTGCTACAAAAGTCAAACATAAAGCCGATAGTGTGGCAAATGCAAGACCTCATGCCAAGATTATTATCATGGGAGATTTTAATGCCTATTATCCTGAAAAACTATTTAATAAAACCTTAGAAACAAGGATTGCAACCCCTACTGATAGTATAGAAGCAAAAGCCCTATATCTGCTAACCGACCGCATGGAAGCCAGTAATGGAATAAAAGGCACATACAAATTTAGAGGAGAATGGAACCAATTAGACAACTTTATAGTCAGTGGCGCATTGCTAAAGAATACAGGCAACGGACTTCTTTATACAAACAAAAGCATGTGTAAGATAGTAGACCTCCCAGTCTTGTTACAAAAGGATAAGAAAGGAGATGGTGTTCACCCCTATCGCACGCTATTAGGCCATTTCTATCAAGGTGGATTTAGCGATCATTTGCCCATTCTATTAGATTTGGAATATGCATATAAGTAGGTATTCAAAATTA
>DJEH01000143.1:1903-7466 GCA_002431845.1 Prevotellaceae bacterium UBA5903
TCAATTAATTTTGAACACCTACTTAATTAATAATAAACAACATGCAAGTTCTCAACTTACCCCCATTTCAGATAAAAACAAAGCAAGACAATAACGGCAACATACAAATTTTTGATTTTCTGCGTCAAAAGTATATCAAACTCACTCCCGAAGAATGGGTAAGGCAGCATTTCACCCATTACCTGATAGACCACAAAGGCTATCCTCAAGCGCTTTTAGCCAACGAGGTAACAATCAGCGTATGCGGTGTGGCAAGGCGTTGCGACAGTGTACTTTATAATGCTCATGGTGGTACGCCAAGGGTAATCATCGAATATAAAGCTCCCCACATAGCCATCACGCAAACTGTATTTCAGCAAATATATGCTTACAACAGTGTGCTCAAGGCAGACTATTTAATTGTTAGCAACGGCCTATCACACTATTGTTGTTACGTAGACTATAAAAAGATGAGTGTGGAATACCTCCGCGACATTCCAGCTTTTTCTGAGCTTAAATAAGTCTCTACTCTCATTTTTATTAGCTAACTTTGTACTAAGTAGGTATTCAAAATATAATTTTTATAATTGAGCACCTATTTATCATTATTCTTTATATCCACACACTATATGATAACCAAAGAAGACATTATAGATAACTGGTTAGTAAGGTACACCAAAACACCTCTTAACGAGTTTGGGCAGCATATACTACTTACTAACTTCAACAACTATGTTGATATATTTTGCAAGCAATGTGGTGTTACACCAGTAGGATTTGACGCCAACATGCGCACAGCAACTGCAGATGGCATAACCATTATAAACTTTGGTATGGGTAGCCCCAATGCCGCTCTCATCATGGACCTTCTCGGTGCCATTAAGCCCAAGGCATGCTTATTTTTAGGCAAATGTGGAGGCATTTCAGAGAAAACACAGTTGGGCGATTACATCCTACCTCTTGCAGGCATTAGAGGCGAAGGTACATCGAACGACTACTTTCCCCCCGAAGTGCCTGCCCTACCAGCCTTTATGCTTCAGCGTGCTGTTTCTACAGCCCTTCGCGACAATAGCCACGACTATTGGACAGGAACTGTTTACACCACCAACCGCCGTGTGTGGGAGCATGACGAGCGTTTTAAGAACTATCTGCGCGAAACGCGTGCTATGGCTGTTGATATGGAAACCGCCACGCTCTTTTCATGTGGCTTTTACAACCACATTCCCACAGGTGCTTTGCTATTGGTCTCTGACAACCCTATGGAAGCAGACGGTGTAAAAACAGAAGCAAGCGACAACCAAGTTACCCGCAACTTTGCCGAAACACACGTTAGAATTGGCATTGAGAGCATGAAACTCATCATTGGCGAACGCAAAACGGTTAGACATCTTAAATACGATTGGTAACACATGGCATACACAACAAACATCAAAAAGAAAACAAATGCCATCTCCTATGAAGAGATATTACGTAGCGTAAAAGCAGGCCACTTTAAGCCTATTTATTACCTCATGGGCGACGAGAGCTACTACATTGATCGTATAGCTGATTACATTGTTGATGCCGCTCTCTCCCCCGAGGAACGCGACTTTAATCTCATTACCTTCTTTGGCGCAGATAGCAACATAGACAACATTATATCAAGCGCCAGAACCTATCCAATGGGCGCCACTCACTTGGTAATTGTGGTTAAAGAGGCGCAAAACCTTAAAAACATTGACCACCTTGTCTACTATCTCAAGCAGATACAACCCAGCACTATCTTGATATTCTGTCATAAGAACGGCAGTTTAGACAAGCGCACAAAGGTTGCCACTCTTATTGAGAAGGAGGGCACACTCTTTGAGTCTAAAAAACTCTACGACAACCAGTTGCCACAATTTATTGTTAGCTACTTGCGTCGTAAGCATGTTGCTGCAGCCCCTGGAGTAGCCGAGATGATGGCCGAATACGTAGGTTCAGATCTAAACCGTATAGCCTCCGAAATAGAAAAGCTACTCATTGCACTACCGCAAGGAGAAAAAACAATTACCATTGAGCTATTGCAGCAGAATATGGGTATCACAAAGAACTACAACATATTCGAACTTCAAGATGCTATTGGCAAGAAAGACGTGCTTAAGGCCAACCGCATTATTAAATATTTTGAAAGTACCCCCAAGGAGAACCCCATACAAAAGGTGCTACCATCGTTGTTTAAGTTCTTCTCCAATCTGATGCTTGCCTACTATAGTCCGCAAAAAACACCAAGGGGTATTGCCGAATGGATTGGCATTCAAGAATGGCAGGTAAACAAAAATATTCTACCCGCTATGAACCATTACAAGGGTGTTAAGGTGATGAACATTTTAGCCGAAATAAGACGCACCGATGCACGCTCAAAAGGCTCTGAAGGCTCGCATACATCGAGCGGAGACTTGATGAAAGAATTAATATTTTTTATACTTCACTAAGAAATGACGACGTGCTGATATAAGCTCACAAAAGCAAGAAGAAGCGCCTTACACCAATGCGTGTAAGGCGCTTCTTCTTTTCTGTATAATGCATATCATCCCATCCTCATAACAACTACAAAGTGCCACAGCACACACACATGTTTACGACACAAGCCCACCAACATGAGTCTTGCAAGGAGGCAAAGCCATGCTCTTTAGCTCCGTATACAGCGCTCGTATTATTGTTCTATTTTTCCATTAATAGCACTTACGAACCAAATATGACAAACGATTAAAGATAACTCAGGCTGCACTTATAGGCATCTACTTTACGAAAATGAGTTATAGGTTATGAAGTCTCCATCCATGCGCTTAAACAACAAAGCATTCAGCCAAGCTGCCCCCACAGAAGGTGTTTGGAGAATAAAAAAACGTAAATAGTTGCTACATGTGTGCCTAAAAACGTCTCTATTGAGCCTATTTTTATTCATTAAATAGATTGTTTGCTATATCTACATTGCATTATAGAGTATTTTATTTTCTATTTCAAGCACAAGTTGAATTTAGTTTTTCATCCATATTACCCTCATTATCAATCGGTTACGCAAATATGAGCTTCTCATAACTTCTTTCATTTTACAAAACCAGACACTTGCACAGAAAAACAAAATTAAAGTTCAAGAGCATTTTTTGCAGAAGCTTAAATTTACATTAAACCTATTTTAATATTTACAAATAGCAAGCTAATTGATTTATGTTTGCATATACAAATATAAATATCATTTTTTGCTTACTTTATCTACATTTGTAGCACTGCTTTACATTTCTATATCATTTACGTTTGTAATTATATTATGTAGTTTTGTTTTGTGTATTTATATTTATTCACACAACATATAACCATACAACTCATTCATAATCAGCTATTTACACCCTATTATTACATTGTTATTGTTTTTAATACGCCAAAATAGTTGTATAAAGCAAAAACAGAACGTAAATATACAGTTTTTAAATACGTAATAAGCTAAATATCAATCTATTACATAAATTTACTTAAATATATTAGCAAAAGCAAATATCTTATATTTTCAAATTATAGAATAAAGCGTATTTAGATTACTAAATATTTCGTTCTCTTTTATCAATAGATTATTTAGAATTATGAATTTTACATTTAAAAATAAGTAATTTACAAATCCGTTGTTTGATAAGCAATAAATGTTTACCTTTGTAGAGGATTAATGAGGGGGCGGTTAGCAACTCATACCGCATTCTTGCCTCGCAATTTGTTTTTTCATGCAGCAAGAAGAGAGATTGACAAGCATGAGTATGTAGCAGCTATTTGCCAAAAAGGAATTCCCAATGTGCAACGGGCTACTCCCCTATCCTACTTTCACAACAAATGCTGGTAGGGGTACCCATCAAGGGGAAAAAGAAAATGCGTGCCACCTATCTTATAAATTAGATAAAACGAACGCCGCTCTTAATTGTTCTATTTTTCCTTACTCATGTGCCCCACCCCACAAAGTGGCACATAGCCAAACACTACAATAAATAGTCATAACGCATAGCATAAATACATTACTAAAATGAAAGATCGCATCAAACAAATAATGGAAGCCGTAGGATTGTCGCAACAAGATTTTGCAAAGGAGCTTGGCATATCGGCAGCTTCGCTCTCAAGTATATTCACCGGACGAACCAATCCAACCAACAACCATGTGATGGCCATACACAGAGTGTTTCCGCAAATAAATGTTAATTGGTTATTGTTCGGTGAAGGAGATATGATTATGGAGAATCAAGGCTCTAAGGACTCTTCGGCCAATAAGGATTTAGCTGGCGAAACAGTGGCAGAAGAAGAAAATTCAGAAACCTTAGCTGCCGATAGTAATAGTCACAATGCGCAATCGGCTGCCTCGCTTTTTGGCAACGAAAACACACTTGCCTCTCCACTAACAAAAAACGAAACTGCGTCAGCAATGCCCCAACTCAGCCGGCGCGAGCCAATGCACAATACTATTAGAGGCAGCGGAAGCGTTGTAACAACAAATGTGGCTGTTGAAAGAGAAGACAGAAAGATTAAAGAGATTAGAGTGTTCTATAGCAATGGCACCTACGAATCGTTTGTTCCCTCTAATAAGATGTAAGTAGGTTACTTTGCATACACTTACTTAACTTGGCAAAACGTATCTATGATTTCAAAAGAAAAACTTTTTGTGTTGGCAATCGTCCTCCCCTTTGCTCTGCAAACAATCAGCGGGTGTAACTTAAACAAGCGTCGCAATGCTGAAAAAGCCCAATTGTCCACTACGATAAGACCTACAGAGCATACGAGGAAACAACAATCAAATAAATGCAACAAGAAAACCGCTTTATCTAACGACAAAGATGTTTCAATCAGTAGTTTTGAAGAGTGGAAAGTTGGCTCTATTGTTAGTGCATCGCTCGTCAATACGTATGGCGAAGATAAATGCTTCAGTTCTTTGCCCATAAGCCCCAATATTTATAAACGAATTGAAGGAAAATCGTATAAAAAGGGGTGTAGCATACCACTCTCAAGCCTGCGCTACCTCAAAATATTACACTACAATGCAGGGGGTAAACTGCAATTAGGCGAAATGATATGCAACAAACAAATAGCCAACGATTTGCTCAGCATATTCCGCACGCTCTATCGCAACCATTATCGCATTGAGCGTATGGTGCTCGTTGATAACTACGACGCCAACGATGAACTATCAATGCAAGCCAACAACACCACTTGTTTCAACTTTAGGCGGATAAAAGGCAGAAGCAAACTCTCAAAGCATAGCTTAGGATTAGCTGTAGACATTAATCCCTTGTATAATCCTCACGTAAAATACACCCATCAAGGCAAAATGATTGTTGCTCCTCAAAAAGGGCAACCATACGCTAATCGCAGCAAGACGTTTCCTTACAAAATTGATGCAAACGACCTATGCTACCAACTATTCAAACAGCATGGCTTTAGGTGGGGAGGCGCATGGAAACATAGCAAAGACTATCAACATTTTGAAAGATAAAAAGCGTTCTCATAGAACCATAAACGCATGATTTTCAAGCAATAAAGCGTTTCTTACAAGAACAAACATCGTAACTTATTGGCGTATCACGGCCGTGAT
>DJEH01000143.1:7570-15518 GCA_002431845.1 Prevotellaceae bacterium UBA5903
GGGCGTGATACGCCAACTAAATACGTGGCTTTATGATAGTAGGAAACGCAGTTTATGTACATAGAACACAAATATCAGCATAAAAGCGTAGTGCATTAGGCTTTTATGCTGATATTTTTTTTGTACAGACTTAGTCGGGAACACGAAGATTGAAAAATACCCTTCTGATGGTGAGATACAACCACGATTGCAAAAGGAAAAGAGGAAACATGCGCCAAGGAAAATAGCCTAGACGATATTTTACCGTTGGGCGTATGAGCGATGGGTTGATTGTTTTAAACACCACTTGCATGCGCTTCATAATAAAACGTTTTTCGGCTTTTGAAAACTCATGCTTATGCTGCAACAAATAGCCATAACACCCTATAAGGTTGCACCAACGATGGGTTTCGTATAAGTTTAACACCTCTTGAGCATGGATGATATTGCCGTTTTTTATCTCTTGGTCTAACAATCGTCGCATGCTTAAATTAGCCTCCATGTAGTCAAAACGCTTGATAGAACAACTATTTGTGCATGAGTTTTTGTGTTGGCGATAAAAGTATTTTCCGCTGCAAAAAACCACTCTGCGAGAGTGAAGATAGTGGAGTCGTGTGGTGTTGTCGTCGCTATAAAGGCGGCACGAAGTGTCGTAAGGATAACGCTTATGTAGCGAAGTTCGCACCACATAAAGCCCATGTATGCGCCAGTTAAGACTTAAGCGGAATGCTTCTTCGCCCGAAAGAATGGTTCTATCAGTTTTGTTTTCATAGTCTGTTTCGCACTGAGTTTCGTCGTTGTGCATCACCACGTGCAACAACACACAATCGTTTTCGTCATCCGCCTTTAGCGCATCGTAGGCTTTCTGCAAAGTGTCGGGCTCGTACCAATCGTCGCTATCGAGCATCGTTGTAAATTCGCCCTCAGCAATGGTAAGTCCCAAGTTTCGCGCCACAGCTTGCCCACTATTGACGGGCGTTTGCAGTACTTTTATTCGGCTATCACGTTGTGCATACGCCTTTAATATATGGAGTGAGCCATCGGTAGAGCAGTCGTCAATGCAAACAATCTGAATATCCTTGAGCGACTGGCAAAGCAGGGAGGTGAGGCATTTTTCTAAAAATTGCTCTGTATTGTACACAGCAACAAGCACCGTTATCTTGCACATTTTATCTGCTTATTTATTTCTGTTTAAAAAATTTGTTTTTTAGTGTTTCAAGCAAATGGGTTTCTTTGTTTAATATACTAAAAGAGAGGTATGCAGATGCCGTTATCACTATGCCCCCCACCATGCATTTTGGTGCGAAATCCATACGCAACGAAGCATAAACTGCCACTGCAAGCATAGCAAATTGGGCTATAAATGCTATGGGCGAAGCTGGCTTAAACCGATAACCATACTTTAGATAATAAAAGGTGTGTATGAATAGCAAATCGAACAGTCCCATCAGCGTAAGTGCCCATCCAGTGCCCTCAAGGCCAAACAGATAATAGAACGCCGGAACTGCTATGGCCAACAAAACATCGTATGCCACCTCGCTTACGACGTAAATTTTTGAATGGCCATGAGCAAGAGGCAAATAAGCTACGGGCAAGGTGAGCGACTTGAAGAACATGTAAAAAACAGCACAAGTGGCCATATTGACCGAACTGACAAACGCTGCCGAAAAGAGTAAACGTACCACCCAAGGCATAAGCATAACAAAGCTAACCAATATGGGAGCTACGAGCAATACGCACACTTCGATTTGCTTATTCACGGTGTTACACATCAAGCGGCGGTCGTCTTTTACAGCCGAAAGTCGCGGAAAGTAATCGTTCTCTACTGCCATAAACACCAACGAGGCATAGCTCACAATCATGATATAGCCACAATTATAAAGTCCAACCACATCTACACCACCCAAGCGCACCATGAGCGCACGCATCACATACTCTGCCCCTTGGCCAAACGCACCTGCCAAAATGTATGCCACACCAAGTTTGATGAAGGGCATACCATATTTTAAAGTGTTAGTATTCAGTATTTTTAAGTTCCACGGAACAACTTTGGTCGAATAGTATAAATGCACCAACAATATGCCCAAATTGCTCAACAACAAGGCTGGCACAATGCTTGTAGCACCCATTGTGCCATAAAAAACGAGATAGACCAACAAGGTTACGAGGGCACATACCACTGAGATGGCTGCCACACGCTTCAAGCATTTAAGCCCTTTGAGTATGGCCATTTCGCCACCTGTTAGAGCCAACATGCCCACCATGGGCGAGAGCAATGCAAACGAATACGTGTAACTATAATTGCCAAACGTGAGCATACTGATAATAGGACTCAGCACCAACCCAGCAAGTGTGCCTACAATGGCCGTTACTACACACCATGCCCTAACCGACCGCACACTTGCCTCGATGCCCTCTTTGTCGGCCTGTGCATATTTCTCAGCCACATCTTTTACGGCACTAAACGATATGCCCATGTTGGTACACTGGTTTAGCAAAGATACTACATTGTTGTATATATTAATGAGTGCCAACCCCGCAGGGCCCAAAAATATGGCAACCACCTTTGTGCGCAACACGCCAACGAGCATTGTGAGCACCTGCACACCGCCAAACAGCCCTGTATACTTCAGCACATGGCTATAGCTGGCATCGTATTGTTGAGGAGATTGTGTATGTTTTTCTTCCACTCTTTATTATTTTCTGTTATTTATTGTGTATGAGATAGATGCAAAGATACGTTTTTAAAGCAAAACAATAGGCGAAACCATAGCCCAAAAGCCATAGTTCCGCCTTTATTGTAAAGCGAAAGAGTTATTTTATAAATCGTGTTGCTGCAAACGATACTCTGCCAATTTTTCGTATTTAGTGCCAGGCATGCCGTAGTTGGCATAAGGATAAATGCTTATGCCACCACGCGGTGTAAACAATCCTGTCACCTCGATGTATTTAGGTTTCATTAATTTAATAAGGTCTTTCATGATGATATTGACGCAATCTTCGTGAAAGTCGCCATGATTTCTGAAACTAAATAGATATAGTTTCAAGCTTTTGCTCTCTACCATTAGTTCGCCTGGAATGTAAGCAATGCGTATTTCGGCAAAATCGGGCTGTCCCGTAATAGGACAAAGGCTTGTAAACTCGGGACAATTAAAGCGTACCCAGTAGTCGTTTCCGGGATGTTTGTTCACAAAAGTTTCGAGCACTTCGGGCGCATAGTCGCTTTTATATACTGTTTTTGCGCCTAAGGCATTGAGATGTAAATCTTCGCGCATAGTCAATTATAATCTTAAATTCTAAAGGTGGTTATTGTTGGGCTGCTGAGCCTTTAAGCGTAAATATTCGTCGAGTCCTTGCTTGCGAAGTTTGCATGCAGGGCAATGTCCACAACCATCGCCCACCACTCCATTGTAGCACGTAAGTGTGCGGTGGCGAACAAGGTCGAGCACACCCAATTCGTCGGCAAGTGCCCAAGTGTCGCATTTGTCAATCCACATCAAGGGGGTGTGAATGACGAACTGTTCCTCCATAGCCAGGTTGAGCGTTACGTTGAGCGAACGTATAAACGAGTCGCGGCAGTCGGGGTAACCAGAGAAGTCGGTTTGCGACACTCCTGTTACTAAATGACGTATGCCTCTTTCGCGTGCATAAACGGCTGCAATGCTCAAAAAGAAGAGGTTACGACCAGGAACAAAGGTGTTAGGCGGCCCGTCGGCAGGCTTCACTTGGTCCATCACAATGCTTTGGTCGGTGAGCGAATTGTGTGCCAAATGACTTATAAAACTCACGTCTATCTTATCGAAATGCACACCAGCTTCGTTTGCTATGTCTTGTGCCAAATCAACCTCGTGTGCATGCTTCTGACCATAAACAAAACTCAATGCATACACCTCTTTAAAGTGTTTTTTTGCCCAAAAAAGGCAAGTGGTAGAATCTTGTCCACCGCTAAAAACAACAAGAGCGCTTTCGTTTATTACGCCATTGTCTATTGGAAATTGGTGATTTTGTTTTAGCATAATATGTTGTTATCCTTTTGTTTTTCTTTATAATTTGCTTATAGGTCAAAAATTTTCCAAACACTATACGATATGCCTTCGTCGTAGGTGTCTTCGCCCTCATAGCGTTTCAGAAAGTTCACTACGCGAATGGTAATGGGCAATACAATAATTTCGTACACAGTTTTTAGCACCACCTGGTTTAGCATAAGCATGGGTATAACACTCCAAGGCACCACACCGCCCAAAGCTAAGGGAAAAAACACCAAGGAGTCGCCTGTCTCGCCCACTACCGTAGAGGCTATAGCACGGTACGAAAAATGGCGCCCATGCTCAGACTTCAGTTTCATTTTGCTCATAACGTAAGCATTTAAAAATGAACCTACTAAAAAGGCCATAAACGATGCGGCACAGATGCGAGGTGCCAAACCAAAGATGGCATGAAACCCCTCTTCGCCATGCCAATAAGCGGCTCCTGGCAACCAATCTGCCACAAAGCCAAAAAGCACAAACAAAAAGTTCATGGCGAAACCCAACCAAATGATAAGGCGTGCACGACGATAGCCCCACACCTCAACCATGCAGTCGTTAATGATATACGAAACGGGAAAAACAATGAGCCCAGCCGTTAGTTCTAACGGCCCGATACTAATTTGTTTGGTTTCTAACAAGTTTGCCGCTATAAGACAAACGCAAAAGAGCACCCCAAGCAACATATAGGGTATGCTCACCATGTTGCGGTGCTGTTCTCTTGCAGCACCTTTTGATTGATTATTGATCATTATTCTTGTTTTTTACGAGGTTTACCAAGCACTCGGGGCTAAGATGGCTTCTTTGTTATTTATAGCCCAAGTTTTTTATTGGACTGCAAAGTTACAATATTTTATCAAAAAAGCGTGGTGGTTTGTACTGAAAAACATATTCAGTACAAACCACCACAAGTGCTTAAAAAGAGTGAGTGTGTTATCTTCTACGCGTAAAAATAATAATAATTACAGCTGGAATAATGAGCAATATGCCCGATAAAACTTGCACACTGAAAGGCTCATCAAACACGATGCAACCTATTATTACAGCGGTTAATGGTTCGAGTGCACCAAGTACTGCGGTTAGTGTGCTTCCTATCCGCTTAACACTATACACCAAACTCACATTGGTGACAAATGTGCATATTACTGCCAGCGACAACAGATTTTTTAGTTGTAAGGGAGTGGATATTGGCGAGAAATTGCCTTGTCTTAAAGCCTCAGCACCAAAGATTATGGCTCCTATAAACATTACGTAAAACACAAGTTTGCTGCTCTCCATTGTTGCAGCTCTTGAGCGGTTTACACGGATTAAATAAAGCGCATAACAAACGGCAGATATTAGCACTATTATCACGCCCTTTATGCTTGTATTTCCGTTGGTATTCCACGACAATACTGCCACTCCACCAACAGCCATCACCACCGCTAATAGGGTGCTTAAGCGTCTTGCCTCGTTGTAAAACATCATCATTATCAAGGCGGTTACAACGGGATACATAAAGTGTAATGTGGTAGCCACACCGCTCGACATGTAGTTATATCCATCTATCAAAAAGAGGGCTGAGCCGTCGCTGATAAATGATAGATAAATGAGGGTTACGAGTTCGCCTCTCGTCACCTTAAAACTCTTTCGGCGCACAATCATCACCATTGCAACCAATAGGCTTGCAAAACCAAAACGATAAAATAATATCGTTGGGTCTGATAAATACTGCGATGCATCGCCCTGCTTTATTGGTAATGTAAAGAAAGGTATAAAGCCATAGCATATAGCTGCAAGGAGTCCTACTACGAAGCCTAATGTAGCTTCTTTTTGCTTACCCTTGGCTGGTGCAGAGGGGATTGTTGTTTTAGGAGTTTGAATATTGTTATTTGTTGCCATGTGTAAGTATGTGAGTGTTAGATGTAAGGTTTATACAAGAACTATCTGCAAAGACAAACATCAATTTAAGCTTTGCAGATAGTTCTTTTTTACCATAAATTGTAATGTATGTTGTCGGCATTATATTTGTCTTTAGGCTGAGGATTGCCCTTGGGATAGCCTATGGGAATTACATTAAGCGGGATAATATTATCGGGCAAATTGAGAGCTACTTTCACAGCTGCTACCCTCTCGTCATAGGGATAAGCAGCTGTCCACACGGCTCCTAACCCCATAGCCTCGGCTTGTAACAATAGGTTTTCGGTGGCAGCAGAACAATCGAATGCCCAGTTAGTTGAGGGCTTTCCATCTTTGTCTACCACACTCATATCGCCACAAACAACAATGGCTGCTTGGGCCTCAGCAAGCATTTTGGCATAAGGCAATTTTGTGGCTAAGGATTTCATAGCCTGCTTGTCATTTACCACTACAAACTTCCACGGACGCATGTCCTTGCCCGTTGGTGCCGCCATTGCAGCACGAAGAAGGGTGTCGAGTTTGCTCTTTTCTATGGGCTGATTGGTAAACGAACGCACACTCTTACGCTGCAAGATGTTGCTCATCACTACGTCTGCACGGCTAATCTGTGAGCCTCCGTTTGTGTTGTTTATCAACACTATTAGTCGCGTCATACTTGCCAAAAGAGCTATGGCCAATACTACGCAAATTAGTTTGTATTTATTAACCTCTTTCATTATACAGAATAATATATTTTCGTGACTTTATTAAAGCTTTACTTTTCACTTATATTGAGCATCATGCCCATCGGACACAAGCATCTGCACCACACGTTAGGTATGAACATGCTTGTCACAACTATCACACTTGCCAATACTAACACTATGGGCGATGCCGCTTGCACCAAAAAGGCTGTAAATGGTTCATAATCAAGCAACAGACCACCTATACCCGTCCATAACGAGAGCATGAGCAAGCAAAAAGCCCAAAGTCGGATACGGCTCATTGCCTTATATACATTGGCTGAACAATGAATTTTGGGTACAGGCATTCGGGCTGCAATCTCTTGTAAACTACCTAACGGACATACCCACGAACAATAGTAATGTTTGTACTTAAACACAGGCATTAACACAGCCATAGCCAACACCAATAATGTGGGTAAGTAGGCTATAGGACTAAAACCATTAGCTATCCAACCTCGCAGCAATGAGAGCGAAAGGAACTGACCGCACCAAAAGCCCAACACCACTACGTTGAGCAATAATTGGAAGATGCGTAGCCTTTTATTTCCTCTAAAATACGCGCTTATAAAAGCACCTAATAGTAGCACAGCGAAAACAGCTATGGTGCGTCCCCACCCTATAGTTGGCACCTGCACACTCTGACTATGCGAAGAGGCATAGGCGGCCATTGCATTCTGCACGTTGAGAATGATTGCCTTGCTTGAAAACGTGGCACCACTTACTGCATCTATATGAGCAGTTGATGCTTTCTCTGCATCAAGGCCTATGCACTTTGCTACAATACCCTCGAAAGCTCGGTTAAAAAAGTCGGGTGTTTCGGCATTGTCTTGCGCTACAATTTGCTTGATTTTTCCTTTGACATCAACATATATATATATAGGTGTAGTACCTGCAAATCCCTTTACATCTTTGGCATAAGGGGCAGAAGAAATGAGTGTGCCTAAAGCATCGCCTTGAGATGATTTGACCATCCAAGAGGCCGAATCGCGCGGAACGAGTTGCACCTCGTTTGCCTTTATGCCTAACTGCGAAAGCTGTTGCTCGGTAGGCATGGCCAGCGCAGATGATTGCGCCATGGATGCTTTATCATTGCCCAAACGTTTGCCAAACAGGCTGCCAGTCCATGCAGCAGCTGCCGTTAAGAGCAAAAACACTACCAACAAGGAGAGTGCATGCGACAAATGCTTTTGCACCTTCTCTATTATTCGACTTTTACTATTTATTTTCACTATTGTATGTTTCTATAATGTTCTACAACGATTAAGTAGGTATTCAAAATTAATTTATATAATCATGCTCTACATTAATTGATATGCCTTA
>DJEH01000018.1 GCA_002431845.1 Prevotellaceae bacterium UBA5903
TACCAACTGAGCTAAGAGTGCAAGTGTTATTTTCGTTTTGCGTGTGCAAAGGTACGATATATTTCTATACCTGCAAAATATATTTGAATATTTTTTACAAACAAATAAAGATTTTATTTTCCGAATGAGAAAGCGACCATAATGATAAAGCATGTCCTCTATAAATGTGGCATATCCAATATTCATCCACACTTTCTTATTACAAAAAAGCCATACAATCCGTAAGGATTGCATGGCATAAAATCTTTTTAGCTAACTTATTAAGCTTCAGCAGGAGCTTCAGTAGCTTCTTCAGCAGGAGCCTCTTCAGTTGCATTTGCAGCAGCTTCAGCCTCAGCCTTAGCAGCAGCTTCAGCAGCTTTCTTCTCAGCTACCTTTTCTGCGATCTTTTCGTTTACCTTCTTTTCTGCAGCGAGACGTGCTTCAGCAGCAGCCTTCTTATCAGCAGCAGTTTTGTCAGCAGCAGCAGTAGTCTTAGCGTCCTTAGCTTGCTTCCAAGCTTCGAACTTAGCCTTAGCAGCAGCCTCATCGAAAGCACCCTTACGAACACCACCATTGAGGTGCTTCATAAGCATAACGCCTTCGTTAGAAAGGATTGTGCGTACAGTATCGGTTGGTTGTGCACCATTCTCTACCCAATAAAGTGCGCGTTCGAAATTCAAATCTACTGTGGCAGGATTGGTGTTAGGGTTATAAGTACCAATCTTTTCAGTAAACTTACCATCACGTGGTGCTCTTACATCAGCGATTACGATGCTGTAGAAAGCGTAGCTCTTACGGCCATGACGCTGCAAACGGATTCTTGTTGCCATTTGTTCTAAATATTTTTATTAAATAGGTTTGAATTAACGCTATTATCTCGTAATAGCGGTGCAAAATTACATTTTTTTCTTTGATAAACAATAACTTGGATGCATTATTTACCCACTTTCTTATCTTTGCCTTCTTTTTTTTCTTTTCTATTATGCCTTTAACGACGCTTTTATTAAATAAACAATGAGCGCGATATAGGCTATAAGTGATACTATCTGCGAGATTGGAGCATCAAGATAAGCTGCATTAGCAAAGTTCAGTCCGCCAAACTGCATACCCGCACTTACAACACCCATTAATGCTCCACCTGCTATAAAGCCCGAAGCTAAAAGTGTTGCTTTTTCGTTTCTACGTTGGTTAAGTGCCACATCTGTTGAACGACTATTTACGTACCAATTAACGAGTCCACCCACAATAAGAGGTAAATTCAGTTGTAAGGGAATAAACATACCTAAAGCAAAAGCAAGGGCAGACACACCGCAACATGTAAGGATGATAGAGATAACAGCGCCTATGCCATAGAGCAACCAAGGAGCACCTTGCCCGCTCATCAAAGGTTCTATTACAGCCGCCATTGCACGTGCTTGTGGTGCAGCCATCACATCTGAATTGTCGGGAGTAAAGCCGTATGCTTTATTCAAAATCATGATTACGCCACCCACTGTGGCAGCAGATACAAGGATGCCAAGAAACTTAAACGTTTCTTGCTTCTTGGGTGTTGCACCGAGCCAATAGCCAATCTTTAAGTCGGTAATAAATGCACCAGCAGAAGACAAAGCCGTACATACCACACCGCCCATGATGAGCGCTGCCACCATGCCGCCTGTGCCTTTCAATCCTACTACTACCATAATTATAGAAGAGAGTATAAGAGTCATCAATGTCATACCACTCACTGGGTTTGAACCAACTATAGCAATGGCATTAGCTGCAACCGTTGTAAACAAGAATGCGATTATTGCCACTATTAAGATGCCCACGATAGTAAACAAAAGACTGCCTCCCATTACATCAAAATAGAAAAACAATGCGGTGACGATAATTGTAATTAAAGAGCCAATAGCAATTATTTTCATCGACAAATCGCGCTGTGTGCGCTCTACATGCTCCTCGTCACTTTTTCCTTTAAAAATTTTTCCGACTAACGAGAATGCGCTTTTAATAACACCCCAGCTCTTAATTACGCCAATGATACCCGCCATGGCAATACCGCCAATACCTATGCTCTTGGCATAACCAAACAGCTGTTCAGGACTTGCTTGTGAGGCTGTTATAGCTGCGGCATCCTTTGTTGCCTCAACGATTGTCATATCGGGAAATACGAGTGCTATGCCTGGAACTATAATCCACCATACTGCCACTGAGCCAAAGCATATAATAGCTGCATATTTAAGCCCAACAATGTAGCCCATGCCCAACAAAGCCGCACTTGTATTCACACTGAATATCAACTTAGCCTTATCAGCCACCACACTACCCCACTCGCAGCAACGTGATGTAAAGTTTTCATTCCACGCACCAAAAGCTGCTACTGCAAAGTCGTACAAACCGCCCACAATACCTGCTACAAGCAAAGGTTTGGCTTGTGAGCCACTACGCTCGCCCGATATAAGCACTTGAGTTGAAGCCGTAGCCTCAGGAAATGGATACTTGCCATGCATATCTTTTACAAAGAACTTGCGGAAGGGGATGAGGAACAATATACCTAATATGCCACCCAGTAATGACGACAAAAACACTTGAAAGAAATTTACCGTCAGTTCTGGATACTTATGTTGCAATATATACAAGGCTGGCAAAGTAAAAATTGCACCTGCCACAATCATGCCCGAACATGCACCGATGCTTTGTATAATAACATTTTCGCCCAAGGGGTCTTTGCGATGTGTTGCACCGCTCACACCTACTGCAATGATGGTAATGGGAATAGCTGCTTCAAACACCTGTCCCACCTTTAATCCTAAATATGCCGTTGCAGCCGAAAAAACAATAGCCATGAGCAATCCCCACACAACAGACCAAGGGGTAACCTCACGATATTGTAATTTGGGTTTCATCAGTGGCTCATATTCCTCGCCCTCTTTCAACGGACGAAAAGCATTGTCGGGTAGAGAAACTTCTTTTTTAGGGTCTTCCATAAAGATAATGTATTTGCTTATAATAAATCAATTTAATCACCAAATATCCACACGCTTGTCTTTGGGCACAAACAATGGATCTTTCTTTGTTATGTTGAAGGCCTTATACCATGCATCAATATGAGGCAAAGCACCATTCACACGCCATAATGCAGGAGAGTGAGGGTCGGTTTTTACCAATTGGCGCAACATTTCTTCGCGTGTATTGCATGCCCAAATAAGGCCATAGCTCAAGAAGAAGCGTTGTTCGGGAGTAAAGCCATCAACCTTTTTAAGAGGATGTTTTTTCATAGCAGTTTGAAAAGCTTGAAAAGCTATATTCAAGCCACCATGGTCTGCTATATTCTCGCCCAAGGTGAGTTTACCATTAGCGTTCAAATCAGGCAACACCTTAATATTATCAAAGAAATCGCTCATTACCGCTGTGCGTTTTTCAAAGTCAGCTTTATCTTCCTTTGTCCACCAATCGCTAAAGTTGCCATCTTTGTCATATTGTGCCCCTTGGTCGTCAAATCCGTGCGTCATTTCGTGTCCGATAACCACACCTATAGCACCATAGTTACATGCATCATCGGCATTAGCATTAAAGAAAGGAGGTTGTAAAATGCCAGCTGGGAAGCATATTTCGTTGGTTGTAGGATTGTAATAAGCATTGATAGTTTGCGGAGTCATGAGCCATTCTGTGCGATCGGTTGGTTTGTTTACATGCTTATCTATGTAATACTGGTTCATAAACTGTGCCACTCTAATCATGTTGTCATGATAGCTCAAGGTTTCGTCAATATCAAGTTTAGAATAGTCCATCCACTTATCGGGATAACCTATCTTTACGTAGAAGCTATTGAGCTTTTCATGTGCCTTTTGCTTCGTTTCCTTGCTCATCCACTTTTGTTGGTCTATTCTCTCACCAAGCGCAGTTTGTAGGTTCTTAACCAATTCGAGCATACGTTGCTTAGACGATTCGGGAAAATATTTTTCAACATACATACGTCCAACAGCCATGCCTAAAGCACTGCCCACAACGTTTACGGCACGTTTCCAACGCGGCTTATTCTGTTCAGCTCCTTGCATGGCATGGCCATAGAACTGGAAGGAAGCATCGCAAAAGCGATCGCTCAACGTATTGCAAGCATCATCAATAACTTTAAAGGTAAGATAAGCCTTTAGGTCGTCAATAGAAACCTCATTTAGAATATTCTCTACCTCATGTATAGGTTCGGGTTGGCTCACAGAGATTTCCTTAATTGCGGGCACACCCATCTGCTTAAGGAACTCATTCCAATTAATGCCCGCATAATCTTTTTGCAACTGCTCGTACGACATTTTGTGGTAGTTAGCCTCAACATTGCGCAATTGAGTGGGAGTATACGAGGCACGTGCAATGCGCGTTTCGATATTGAGCACCGCTTGCATTGCTTGTTGAGCTTGCGCCTTGTCGTAGCCAGTCATAGTGAAGAGTTGTTCCACATAGTTGCGATAAGCATTGCGGATTTTCACCGTAGGTTCGTCGTCTGACAAGTAATAGTCGCGCTCGCCCATTGAGATGCCGCCTTGATACAACTGTACCAAATTATAGCGTGCATCCATCATATCGGCATCACACATAATGCTAAAGAAGTTAGCAATACCCATCGACTGCAAGCGTCCCATCTCTCGTTGCACGTCAGCCTTGGTTTGTAGTGCATTCACTTCATCCATAAGAGGTTTAATTGGAGCAAAATCCTCTTTATTGCGACGCACACTATCCATTGCCAAGCGATAGAGCGAGCCTATTTTCTGCTCAAGCGTGCCTTGTTTAAACGATTTCGTCGCAAGTTCGTCAATGAGTTGGCGTATTTGCTTACTATTATTTTCTTTTAATGCGTCAAACTGCGCATATCTTGAGTATTCTGGTGTCAGAGGATGCTGTTTGGTCCATCCACCCGTTGCATAACGGTAGAAGTCGGTGCCTGGTTTTATGGTCAAATCCATATTCGAACGATCTATACCCGACACGAGTTCACCTTGCTGTTGCGCCATAGCAAACGATGATGCAAATGCCAACATAGGCAACAATGATTTAATATTCATTTATGTAAACTTTTTATATTATTTTCTTTCTTAGGAACTATCAATCTTCAATAGCCTCCATAGCTTTTTCCCAAGCTTCTTCAGCTTGCTTTAGTGCTTGCTGCACTTTGGCATAAGTTTCAAATAGTGTTGCATCAGTAGCACCTTCGGGAGTGGCAAGTTTAGCCTCTACGTCAGCCTTTTCCTTCTCCAATCTGGCCACTTCTTCTTCGCATTTTTCAATCAGTTTTTCAGCCTTTCTGCGCTGTTTTGCTTTCTCTTTTTGTTCTTCGTAAGAGAGTCTTCCCTCTGAGGATACATCTGCTGTATCTGATGTCTTAGGCATACTTTGTGTTGGTGCCGATGGTGAGCCTGCGGTATGCAGTTCATCGAGCGATTCCATCTCTTTTTTCTGCAAAAAGTCATAGATACCACCTATATGCTCACGCACCACGCCACCACCAAATTCGTACACTTTACTTACAAGTCCGTCAAGGAAATCGCGGTCGTGACTCACCACTATCACCGTACCATCAAACGAGCGTATGGCATCTTTTAGCACATCCTTAGTGCGCATGTCCAGGTGGTTGGTAGGCTCATCGAGGATTAGAAAGTTTACGGGTTCGAGCAATAGTTTTATCATAGCCAAACGCGAGCGTTCGCCGCCCGAAAGCACTTTTACCTTTTTATCTGAGGCCTCGCCACCAAACATAAATGCGCCAAGAATATCGCGTATTTTCAGTCGGACTTCGCCTTTTGCCACACGATCGATGGTGTCAAACACTGTTAGTTCGCCATCAAGCATTTGTGCTTGGTTTTGTGCATAATAGCCTATCTCCACATTGTGGCCCAACTTGAGTTTACCAGTATAAGGTATTTCGCCCATTATGCACTTTACGAGTGTTGATTTACCCTCGCCATTCTTACCCACGAAGGCCACTTTTTCTCCTCGTTTTATGGTTAGATTAACGTTATGAAACACACAATGCTCACCATAGTCCTTGCGCAATTCGTCGCATATCACGGGGTAATCGCCCGAACGAGAGCAGGGAGGAAATTTTAGGTGTAGGCTTGAGTTGTCTACCTCGTCCACCTCTATAGGTACTATCTTCTCAAGTTGTTTGATGCGACTCTGCACCTGTACTGCCTTTGTTGGCTTGTATCTAAATCGTTCTATAAAGTCCTTTATATCGGCAATCTCCTTTTGTTGGTTTTCGTAAGCTCGCAATTGCTGTTCGCGACGCTCGGCACGCAACCTTATGTAGTCGTCGTATTTTACCTTATAGTCAGTTATTTTACCACACGATATTTCGAGTGTGCGATTGGTTACATTGTTTATAAAGGCGCGGTCGTGACTAACAAGCACTACGGCACTTGCTGAACGCGACAAAAACTTTTCAAGCCAGCGTATACTCTCTATGTCCAAATGGTTAGTAGGCTCATCAAGCAATAACACATCGGGGCGTCGCAAGAGCAATTTAGCCAGTTCAATACGCATGCGCCAACCACCCGAAAACTCTTTGGTTGGTCTGTCAAAATCGGTTGTAGTAAAGCCCAAGCCTTGCAATGTGCGCTCTAATTCGGCATGATAATTCATGCCGCCCATAAGCTGAAAGCGTTCGCTCTCGTGCGTAAAGGTATCTACCAATTGCATGTAGCTTTCGCTCTCATAGTCAGTGCGGTTAGCCAACTCATTGTTGAGTTTCTCCACGCGTTGCTGCATATCGCTAATGTGTTCGAAGGCTTTTTCAGCCTCTTCCATCACCGTGTGCTCGTCGCTCAACACCATTACCTGCGGCAGATAACCAATGGTTATATCATTCTGTACAGCCACAGTTCCTGATGTTGGCTCTTGGTGTCCCGACAATATCTTTAAAAGCGTTGATTTGCCAGCACCATTTTTGCCCACAAGTGCTATGCGGTCTTTTTTATTTATAACAAACGACACATCCGTAAACAACGGACGTGCGCTAAATTCCACCGAAAGGTGTTCTACTGAAATCATTTATAAAAACTTGAAATTAGGTAGGATTCAAGTGTTGTACTAAAGTTTTTACATAAGCTATATATCGCATGCTTAAGGCTATACTACCTAAAGCAAACATGTGCGGACAAACAATCCTTATACCCACGTTCCTATGCTTTTATATTACATAAAAAGAGGAGCTGAGTAGGAATAGCTTGTTCGCACATGGTAGCTAATTAGTAGCTACGAGCTACTATCACCTTGCATGTTGCAGGCTTGCCACTTACCATGTCAATGCCTGGATTGCTTTGGTCTACACCAAATGGCACGCAACGGATTGTTGCCTGTGTATCGGCCTTGATTTTAGCCTCTGTTTCTTCGGTACCATCCCATGGACAAAGGAAGAAACCGCCTTGCTTGATGCGTTCTTTAAATTCATCGTAGTTGTCGCAAGGGAAGATATTATCGTCTAAACGCTTCTTAGCCTTAGCATAGATGTTATCTTGTATTTCGTCAAGCAATTGTCTTACGTAGTCTTCAATACCTTCGAACGAGCGTGTTTCCTTCTCAAGTGTATCGCGGCGCATCACTTCGATAGTGCCGTTGTTTAGATCGTTTCCACCCATAACGAGACGTACAGGCACACCTTTTAACTCATAGTCGGCAAATTTAAAGCCTGGACGTTTATTGTCGGCATTGTCATACTTCACACGGATGCCCATCTTGCGGAGGTTCTTAGCCAAAGCACCTAATTTTTCGTTGAATATGGCAAGTTGCTCGTCGCCTTTGTAAATAGGCACAATCACTACCTGGATAGGCGCAAGACGTGGAGGAAGAACAAGACCATTGTCGTCGGAATGGGTCATGATAAGTGCCCCCATCAAACGTGTGCTCACACCCCACGAAGTGGCCCAAGCATACTCCATTTTGTTGTCTTTATTAACAAATTGTACATTGAATGCACGACCAAAATTCTGACCTAAGAAGTGGCTCGTACCGCTTTGTAGCGCCTTGCCATCTTGCATCATAGCTTCAATTGTATAGGTATCGAGTGCACCAGCAAAGCGCTCTGTCGCGCTCTTCACACCGCGTACTACAGGCACAGCCATTACCTCTTCGGCAAAGTCGGCATATACGTGAAGCATCTGCTTAGCACGTGCTTCTGCCTCCTCACGAGTGGCATGTGCAGTGTGTCCTTCTTGCCATAAAAACTCTGACGTACGCAAGAATAAGCGGGTACGCATTTCCCAACGCATCACATTACACCACTGGTTGCAGCACAAAGGCAGATCGCGCCAAGAGTGTATCCATTTGCGGTAGGTGTTCCAAATAGTGGTTTCGGATGTAGGACGGATGATAAGTTCTTCTTCAAGCTTAGCAGCAGGGTCTACTACCACACCATCGCCGTCGGGATTAGCCTTTAAACGATAGTGTGTTACCACTGCACATTCCTTGGCAAATCCCTCTACGTGTTCAGCTTCCTTTGACAAGAAACTCTTTGGGATAAGCATAGGGAAATATACGTTTTGTACACCTGTTTCCTTGAAACGCATATCAAGTTCGTGCTGTATTGTTTCCCATATAGCATAACCATAAGGTTTGATAATCATACATCCACGAACATCAGACTGTTCTGCCAAATCGGCTTTAACCACGAGTTCGTTATACCAACGTGAGTAGTCTACACTACGCTTGGTAAGGTCTTTTAGTTCTTTTGCCATTGTATTTTTTTAGCTCATTAGGCATTGCTTGCATATGGTGCAAAACCACCTAAGTTTTTTATTGTTTTTATTGTATGGATGCAAATTTACAAATAAAACGTTAATCTCGTAAAGTTAGCATAATGCTTTTTGCTATTGATACTGAAAAGTAAAACTTTTGTTTGGTATTTTTTTAGTTATCACTATCTTTGCATAAGATAGGCTGCGGTTCGGCACAGCTAAAGCAAGCTTTGTTCTGCAACCGTTCTACTCTTTTTTGCCTAAAAGCACGTATTAAGAACAACAAAAAATACACTTATTATGAAAAAGATGAAACTTTCTGTATGCGCTGTAAGCGTAGCAATGCTGCTTAGCAGTTGTGGTGGTATGACAAACACTGCAAAAGGTGGTTTGATTGGTGGTGCAAGCGGTGGTGCCGTTGGTGCCTTGATTGGTCAGCTCATTGGCCATGGCAAGGGTGCTGCTATTGGTGCTGCTGTTGGTGCAGCCGTTGGTTCGGGTGCTGGTGTTATCATTGGCAACAAAATGGACAAGGCTAAGAAAGCTGCAGAAGCTGCCAACGCTAAGGCCGAAATCATCAAGGATGCTAATGGCACTGAGTATGTTAAGGCTACTTTCGATAGCGGTTTGCTCTTTACTACTGGTTCATCTAAGTTGAGCACATCTGCTGCTGCTGCAATCAATAAGTTTGTAAATCAGCTTACTGCCGAAGACAACACTTATGAACTTGCAATCTGTGGTTTCACCGACAACCAAGGTTGGAAGAATAGCACTGCTGAGCAAAGCAAGGCTAAGAACGTAGAACTTTCGCAGAGTCGTGCCAACGCTGTTCAGAGCCAAATTATTGGCGCTGGTTACCCATCAAGCCGCTTGGTTAGCGTTAAGGGGTATGGCGAAGAAAACCCTGTTGCCGACAATAGCACTGCTGCTGGTCAAAAGGAGAACCGCCGTGTTGAGGTTTACATCCTTCCAAGTAAGGACATGATCAACGCTGCAAATAGCGCTTCAAGCAAATAAAAACGTCTTACGTTAAAAGTTTAACGGAGAGCGTGCCATACGATATTTTGGCATGCTCTCCGCTTTTATTTTGTGAACTTTTATTGGCATTTTGCTTTGCTGAAATAGAAACGGAATGTTTAAGACATTAACATTAAAAGGCTATTTCCATATACTCAGGAGTTTAAGAATTTGATTTTTTCCTTTTTAGAATACAAGGATACGTATCCTTATGTTTTATAGCACTTTTGTAAGACAATTTGCAAAAGTGTCCTACTATCATCCATTCACAGTTCATTGAATATCAACAAATCAACGTATTTCCTCAAGAATATTAAAAAAATCGACCACAACAAAGCGTGGTCGATTTTTTTATTCGTGAGCATTAGGATTTCCAACTTTAGTAATTTATTCCACCCAATTTTTATCTCACATTGGGAGAAATTACGAACGTAAAGTCATGATCGGCATAAGGTATGCGATATTTAGGTAATGGCCATGATCCCCACGAATCAACACATCCTAATCCCATTTGCTTCTGTGCAATATGTACCACAGTAAAGTCACGTGGTGTGAGGTCGCCCGAGTGCATTTGCTGCGCCTCCTTCACTTCGCCTCCATCAAGGTCGGAGGTTAGATAGTTAATCGAAGTCATTTCGAGTGGTTCGGGAGCAGTAAAGGTGAGTCCTTGCATAGTTTCGGGGGCATATACGCTCCACCAACGTATGTCGGTTTTGTTTCCGCTTTCTTGTGGACGAATGTAGGGAGAATATTGGTCAGCAACTTTTTGGTTATAAATACCCAAGAAAGTTGATGTGTGACGATCTGCATAGTTTTCAATAGGACCGCGACCATAGTAATGAATAGCATTATAAGCCGAAGGCATTACCAACGTCATGCCAAAGCGTGGCATATCGGGCATAGCTTTCTTGCCAGCCTTAAGCGTCTGTTGCACAATCAACTTACCTTGTGGAGTGAGCGTGTAAGTAAGCGTAAGCTGCGCACCAATGGTAGGCATATCATACTTTGCCGTTACTTTTCTTGAAAAACCTTGTTGCTGCTCTTCAAAACTAGTAAGATTAAGTGTTGGCGACTTCCACACCTCAAGTTTTTTCTGTAGCGAAGCACCATAGTCATTGTCGGTAGGAGCACGCCAAAAGTCGGGTTTGAGCGAGTAGCCCTTTTCAAACATTGGTTTTCCTTCTACGTCAATATAGTCAATAAATCCCGTTTGCTTATTAAAAGTAACGTCTGTATGATTAGCCGATAATGTGAGACATGCCAATTGCTCTGTTTTGCTTACCGATGATATGGTAGCCTTCTTTTTTCCGCCAACCGAAAGCGTATGTTTGGGCTGTGACGAAAGGAGTGAATTAACCGTAGGGAACACGTATGATGTGAGCACAAACTCTTGACGAGCAACTACATGACCGGCCTTAAGTAAGGGCTCATCGTGCTTTAATCGGTAGTCTAATTGCAACACATACTCGCCTACTCTGCCTATCTGTGGATAACCCTCGAGCGCAACTTTAGCATGCTGTTGCGGAGCAACAGAGAGGTCGGCCACTGTGCCAGCTGCCACTTGTTCTCCATCGCAAAGCAGTGTCCAATTGAGCGAAAGATTGTTGAGCGAGGTAAAGAAGTTCTCGTTGTATATATCCAGCACACCCTTAACCGAATCGGTTAGCGTAGACCATACATTTTGATAGAAATAGCGCACCTCGTCGGCATGAGGATGGGGTTGGCGGTCGGGATTGAAGAGACCATTGCAATTAAAGTTATGGTCGCTTGCTGGGTAACGACCAAAGTCGCCACCATAGGCATATATTTGTTTGCCCTGCTTGTTTTTACTCCGTAAGCCTTGGTCTACAAAGTCCCAAATAAATCCACCTTGGAACTTTGGGTATTTGCGAATGAGTTGCCAATACTCAGCAAAGCCTCCCTCAGAATTACCCATAGCATGTGCATACTCGCATAGTATAAGCGGACGGGTGATATCGGTGCGCTTGGCATAGGCTTCGCATTGAGCGTAAGGTAAATACATCTCGGCATACACGTCTGTGCCACGCTCTAACAACGCACGTTCGTACTGAACAGGGCGTGAGGGGTCGTATGCCTTAACCATATCGTATGCCTTCTCAAAGTTGGGGCCGTAGCCACCTTCATTGCCCAAACTCCATGTGACAACAGAGGGGTGATTTTTAAGTGTATGCGTATTGTTGATGTTGCGCTCAAGGTGAGTTTGCTCATAGCGGGGCACTTTGGCAAGCGTTTTATCACCATATCCCATGCCGTGCGTTTCGAGATTGGCCTCAGCCACTACGTAAATACCATACTTATCGCAAAGGTCATAAAAACGTGGATCGTTGGGGTAATGGCTAGTGCGTACCGCATTGATGTTATACTGCTTCATGATGCGAATGTCTTGAAGCATGCGGTCGGTCGAAACTACATAGCCGCCGTCAGGGTCCATCTCGTGACGATCTACACCCTTGATGAGCACGGGCTGCCCATTAACAAGAAACTGTGCATTCTTTATCTCAATCTTTCTGAAACCAACATGCTGCTCTATGCTTTCGACCACACTTGAGGCATCTAAAAGGTCAATGCGCAATTTATAAAGGTTGGGTGTTTCGGCAGTCCACTTCTTTGGATTGGGCACTGTCCATAGTACATTGTTGTCTGCTTGCAATGCAATGCGCTCTGTTTTTATGGTGTTTCCTTGCGCATCGGTCAGTGTGAGTTGAGCATGTTTGCCCTTGCATTGAACTGCATTCAAACGGATTTTAAGTGTGCCATTGGTGTAATTATCAACCAAATCGGGCGTAACAAAAACGTCCTCTATATGGCTCTTAGGGCGTGCATAGAGATATACTTCGCGTGCGATACCCGTGAGGCGCCAAAAGTCTTGATCTTCAAAGTAAGAGCCATCACACCATCGCATTACTTGCATGGCTATCAAGTTCTTTTTTCCTGCTATGAGATAAGGTGTGAGATTAAACTCTGCAGCCGACTTTGAGTCTTCGCTATAGCCCACAAACTTGCCATTGACCCACACACTGAGGTTGGATGTAGCACTACCTACATGTAAAAAAACTTGTTCACCATTCCAAGTTGAGGGGATTGTAACCTCTTTACGATATGAGCCCGTATAGTTGTTTTTTTCTTCAACATAGGGTGGATTGGGTGTGAATTGTGTGGCCCATGCATAGCCAATATTCTTGTAAATGGCATCGCCATGACCATTCAACTCAAAAAGTCCTGGAACGGGGAAATCCTCCCACGCATCGTCGTTGTAAGTGGGCAAAAAGAAGTCTTTAGGTGCATCATTATGGTTCTTTGCGAAAGAGAATTTCCACTTTCCTTCGAGCGACAAATAACGCGACGATTGCGCTTTATCGCCCTTTTGTGCCGCCTGAATATTTTCAAACGCAAAGAAGTCTGAATGGGGCGCAACCGTATTTACTCTATTAACCGATGGGTCAAGCCAATAGGGTGTTTTGGCATTTTGCGCCTGGCAGGTAACGAAACCCGCTGTTGCTATTATAGCTAACGATAGTACTTTGTTCATAAAGGTAATATTTTCAATAATCTGTACCGAAGATAAGCAAAATATTTGCATATCACCAAGTTTTACTGATTGTTTTTTAGCATTGCATAAGCTTTATATAATCCCAATTGTCCAGCCTTGCTAAAGTCGGCATTAGCTTTTTCCCTTTGCCCTTGCTGCTTGTAAATCAAACCACGATTATAATATGCTTCGGGCAAGCGAGCATCAACAGATAGGGCTTTTGTAAAGGCATCAAGAGCCAAAGCATTGGCATGCTGCTGAGCGTATAGGCAACCTTGATTGTAATAGGCGTATGCATTGTGTGGAGCAAGGTGTATGGCCTTATTTAAGTCTGAAAGTGCCAAAGCATAATGCGCTTTGCGCTGCTGGTCCGACAGTGATGTCGTAGTAGCACTACGCATAGACACAAGGCTTCGCATCATTAAGGCTACCACCGAAGTGCTATCGGTTTGAATGGCACAATTGGCCTCGTTAAGGGCCGATGTGTAGTCGTACTTAGCAAGCGATATAGCCGCTTTAAACAATGACATTTCAAGCTTTGAACATTTGCTTTCAACCCTTTGTAGGTTACGCTCATCGCTTTCGGCATTCTGCACTTGATTGTCTTCAGTCTCTGCCGTTAAGCCAAATATACGCATTGAAGTGTTGGCATGCTTATACTTGTTCATCTCCTCCATAAAACCTATAGCATGGTAGCCACGCACATATACATAATGAAAGGCTGGAGCATAAGGATGCATAAAGTCGTCGTTCACCTTTTCGTTTTGTACCTTACCATAGAGGGTTCCAAACAAGTTTCTAACCGTGTCGGGGTCTTCTTGTACCAATTGGTGATATTGGTCTAACTCATGTTCAGAGCGTAGTCTGACCTTGTTGGTTGCATATCGACGAGCCTTGCCAAAACTAATGTCAAGGTTGCGGCGCGCCACAATGGTTTCGTCGTTTTGCGCACCACGTATATCGCCTATTTTACGACGTAAATTTGCACGCTGCAAATAGCCATACATAAAGTGCGGATAGCTCTTAATAAGTTTAGTGTAATCAGCTATTGCTCCCTTATAATTGCCCACCTGAGTGCGAAGTTGTGCTCTGTTATAGATAGCCAAGGTGTTGTTTGGTTCAACTTGAATCACATAGTCAAAGTCTTGGATAGCACGATTTAAGTCGCCCACAAAAGAGCGCAGAAGTCCTCTATTGTAATGCGCAATAAAGTGGTTGGGCTGCAGCCTAATGGTTTCGTCGTAGTCGGCTATGGCAAGTCCAAAACGTCCCAAAGCATGACGAGCTTGGGCACGAGCTACATAGAGTTCAAAGTCGTTGGGCATAAGTTTGATAGCCTTAGATAAGCAACTATCTGCCTGTAAATAATGATTTTTACTCAATTCGTAGCGTCCCTTAAAACTCCAAGCACTGCCTTCATTAGGACTTTTAGCCAAGAGTTTATCTAACCACGATAGGGCATTAACCGTGTCTTTTTGCTCTAATAGGCTCTGCACCTTTACCATATAAGCACGCGTATAATTGGGCCATTTTTGCATCATCAAGGTTAGGTCGGAGTCGGCTTGCTGATAATCTTTTATTTGCAAATAGCATAGTGCACGGTTGTAACGTGAGCCTTGGTCGTTTGGCAAGTCGCGCAAAACGTGTGTATAATCTGCTATTGCTCCCTTAAAATTATCAGCATGTATGCGACATAAGCCACGTAATTGATATACCTCTGTGATAAACGGATTAAGCTCTATGCTTTTGTTACAATCAGCCTCAGCTCCGCTATAATCTTCGAGCGTAAACTTGGCATATGCTCTGTAATAATAAGGCGATGCCAAGTAAGGCTTGCTCTCTATGGCCTGGTTGAAATACTGTATAGCAGTGAGATAATCATCTACACTCAGTGCGTTACGCCCCATATTCGTTACCATCTCTGCATCTATCTGAGCTTGAACGGCATGAGGTATATGTATGAAAAGAAATAAAAAAACAATCATACGCAAACCGACATTACGCAGAATATCAGTTATACGTATGATTGTCTTTACTTGTCTACCCATTTGGCAAAACTTTTATCTGATAAGTAGCTACAAATAGATAGTCTACTTACTTTATCACATAATCTGTTTGTCTTAGTTGCCAATTATTGTTTGGCTTTTACTTAGGACACTTTACTTTATAAGCACAACGGAACTTTCCCTTAAGAAGTTGGGTAAGCTTTCCGCGTATCATTTGCTTTCTTAACGGAGAGATACGATCAATAAAGAGATGAGCATCAAGGTGGTCAAACTCATGTTGCATAACACGTGCAAGGAAACCATCTACCCATTCGTCGTGTTCATTGAAATCTTCGTCCATATACTTAACGTGGATGCGTGTGGCACGGCGCACAGGTTCGTTAATGCCAGGTAAACTCAAACAGCCCTCATCCATCAATTTTGTTTCGGTGTTGTCAAGTTCTATGATATGCGGATTGATATAGGCCTTGTTAAAGCCTTCATATTCAGGATAGTCGTCTTTCAAAACGTCGAGTGTTATTACAACAACACGAATAGCTTTGCCAATTTGAGGTGCAGCAAGTCCTACACCATCACTATGGTACATAGTCTCAAACATATCGGCAATCAGTTGCTTTAAATCAGGGTAATCAGGAGCGATATCAACCGACTCTTTGCGCAATACCGGCATGCCGTAAGTATAAATAGGAAGAATCATTTAATAGGATTTTATTAGAATAGTGAAGGATGATTTAAAATCTTTTTCCTTCCATATAGTTTTGTAAAATAATGCAAGCACTGATTTCGTCTACCAGTCCTTTATCGTTTTGTCGGCGCTTTTTACCTATGCCACTATCCATTATGGTTTGATGTGCCAAGACAGAAGTAAACCTTTCATCATAAAAATCAATAGGCACGTTGGGAATTACTTTCTTAAGCTTTTCGGCAAATACCAAAACACGCTTTTGATTTTCAGAAGGTTGACCATTGGGTTGTGTAGGAAGCCCTATTACAAAACGTTCTACAGGCTCTTTGCTTACATAATCCTTTAAGAACTTCATCAACTGAACCGTATCAACAGTTGTCAGCCCATTGGCTATAATTTGCGAAGGATCTGTCACAGCTATCCCTGTTCGTTTCTTGCCATAATCAATGGATAGTATGCGCATTTTTTACTAACTATTAAGATAAAAAGCAGAGAAATCGGAAACTACGTAAAGCATTGTATTTTGTGCTCTATAGTTTCCGATTTTTCTTTTTGTTTTATTCAATTATTTTATCATGTCACATCCCATATAAGGCTGCAATGCCTTAGGAATGCGAATGCCTTCGGGAGTTTGGAAATCTTCAAGCAAAGCTGCTACAATACGTGGAAGAGCAAGAGCCGAACCATTCAGTGTGTGGCAAAGATGGGTCTTTTTGTCTGCGCCACGATAGCGACATTGCAGGCGATTGGCTTGATAAGTATCGAAGTTTGATACCGAACTTACCTCCAACCAACGCTTTTGTGCTTCGCTATATACCTCAAAGTCATAGCAAATTGAAGAGGTGAAACTCATATCGCCACCACACAAACGAAGTATGCGGTAAGGAAGTTCGAGTTTTTGCAACAACCCTTCAACATGTGCCAACATCTCTTGGTGCGACTGCTCTGAATGTTCGGGAGTATCGATGCGAACAATTTCTATCTTTGAGAACTCGTGTAAGCGGTTCAATCCACGAACATCCTTGCCATAACTACCTGCCTCGCGACGGAAGCACTCAGTGTATGCACAGTTTTTGATAGGCAATTGGTCTTCGCGGAGAATTACATCACGATAGATATTGGTTACAGGAACCTCGGCTGTAGGAATGAGATACAAGTCGTCTACTTCGCAATGATACATCTGTCCTTCTTTGTCAGGAAGCTGACCTGTACCGAAACCAGAAGCCGCATTCACTACAGTTGGAGGCATAATTTCTGTATAACCAGCTTCGCGGGCTTGGTCAAGGAAAAAGTTAATCAATGCGCGTTGTAAACGTGCACCCTGACCTATATATACAGGGAAACCTGCACCTGAAATTTTCACACCAAGGTCAAAGTCAATAAGGTTATACTTCTTGGCTAACTCCCAATGTGGAAGTGCATCTTTAGGAAGTACTGTGTCGTGTCCACCTGTTTTTACAACCAAGTTATCTTCAGCACCTACACCTTCGGGTACAATGTCGTAAGGTACGTTAGGAATGGTATAAAGCAAGTTGCGCTTATCATCTTCAGCTTGTTTCATTACCTCCTCAAGTTCCTTGCTCTTTGTCTTAATATTAGCTACTTCATGCTTTGCAGCTTCGGCTTCTTCCTTTTTGCCTTCCTTCATCAAGCCACCAATGCTCTTTGAAAGCGTCTTAACCTTAGCATTCAAGCTATCCAATTCAGACTGAGCCTCTTTGCGTTTATTATCATAAGCAAGCACCTGCTCTATGGCTTCGCGTGCTCCTTTAAAGTGTTTCTTTTCAAGGCCGCGTATAACGGCTTCTTTGTCATCTGTGATTTGTTTAATAGTAAGCATAGCTTTCTTATTTTATTTTGCTTGCAAATGTAACAATTCTTTTTTGAATGTCATATGCTTTAACTTTACAAATATGTTCTGAGCTAAAATCATAGGCTAATTAATCAAAAAAATATGCAAGCATATGCACGCTAACGACCTATAAAAGGTTCGCTACATGTACATTCTTGCATATTTTTCGAGTAAATACACACTTGTGTATTTTATTAAGTAGGTGTTCAAAATT
>DJEH01000061.1:0-19348 GCA_002431845.1 Prevotellaceae bacterium UBA5903
GAAAAGATAGTGCAAGGTGAGAGGGTGAATACGTAAAAATACTAAGGTACAACTTTGATGTTTATTTTTTTTATTTTTTTACTTTGACTTTAATCTTTTATACTTTAATTTTGTGGTCAGAAGATGTAGCAAGGCATAATGTGTAAAAAAACTTGTCGTTATGCTATTATCCTGTAGAATTTCTTCTTCAACAAAAAAGAGTTTTGCGTTTATTCTATACGTTATATATGGAATAAAAGCGATTATTCATTTTAAAACATATAATATTATGAGCAAAAACACGTTTAGGGGGCTAACTCGTAGTATAGCCCAAAATTGTTAATGGTGCTGTTGCTATTTGCAGCCATTCCGCTGCAAATGTTAAGTGCCGGTGATGTTCGTACTTACCAGGGTGTAACCCTAAAAAAGCCAACGTTTAAGAACAATGCCTATCAAGTAGGTAGTCGTGAGGAACTCTTGTGGTGGGCCGTGAACGATCAAGACGAGAACTTGTGTCTCACTGCCGACATTAACTTGCAAGGCGGCAAGCAGTTGCTGTCCACTGATGGTCAAGCACTTAAACTTTTGCCTTATCAAGTAGTGGTATGGCCTTTTGTCTACTACAATAGCGCATGCCCAACGATTGATGGTAACAACCACACAATTAGCGGTTTGTATCAAGAAAATGGTTATGGTGTTGAGGGCAAATTAGGCTCTTACGAAGCATACGATTGGGTAGGCTTTGTGTCTTACTCAAAGCCCACCATTACCATTAAGAATTTGAACATAGCCGACTCTTATTTTAGAGGTAAGGTAGCAGGTGGCTTTATGGGGCAAAAGTCAAAGCATGCCACAAGTACAAGCACTGCTTATTTAACGAATTGCACTTTTAGTGGTTTAGTCATAGGTGACCAATATGCAGGTGGCTTTGTAGGTCATTACCGTACAGATGGACAAGATGCAGAGATTTATCGTTGCATCAACTATGGTACAGTGCAAGCAGGTAGCTATTACGATAGCGATATTTATGCTGCAGCAGGTGGTATTGTGGGATATTTGGATGTTACACATGCAGCTTTTGCAAAGGCTAATACAAACTTTAATCGTTGCGTAAATTATGGTAATATATGCAACGTTACCCCAGGAGCAAATGTAGGTGGTATTGTAGGTCGCGTATGGGACAACAACAATGGTGTGCGCGAGTGGCGTTTCTGTTTCAACTTTGGCGAAGTAACCAAACTTGACCATGATAAGAACAAACTTGCAGGTAGTGGTTTGATTGGTAACTATATTCACACCAATGACAAATCAGAACCTAAAATATTGGGTTGCGGTAATGCACGTAAGAGTGATACGGGTGCAGTGCTTGACTCTCTGACATGGAATGCCAAGAGCAAAGCACCTGTGATGTCGGGACTAAAAGTAATAAAATCAGAAAAGTTATTTTCTTCGATTGAAAAAGACGAGTCGTGGGCAACATGGTGGAGTAACAATATGAAAAATATTGGAATGTCGAGTTTAACCCTTGTTGCTGCCTTAGGTCTTACTGCTATATCTGTGATTTTTGCCGTATTTGGTGCGCCTATTATGGCCGTTTATGGTGGAATACTTGCAGCAGCTATGTATGCAGAAACGGGCTATTTAATGTCAGATGCGTTTAATAGTGGCGATATTGGAGCTATTTATGATAGTCTTCGTAGTAACAATGATGCTTCTAAAACCATGTCTGATGCCACTTTGATGTATGGCCAGAATGATGTGCGCACAGCTTATTTTGCTTACGACTGCAACCTCATGATGCAGTCTGACTCTGTAGGTGGCGAAAAGAATGATGACAAATCTATTCTCTTTGTACAACATGTTAATGTGAACGACACAACGCAGAATGATAGTTTGCCAAGCATTATCGCAGCCAATGCGTCGCAATCTGACAACATACTTTACTATGGCTATAAAGGCTGTAATCGTATGCCGCGAATTAGCAACGAACGTGATTTGTTGTCCGCACCATTGCCACATACCTATGCTGCTGATGGTAGTTGCACAGTTTGTGGTATGAAGTTAGAGCCGCTTGATGTTGTAACCAAACAAGTAGATGGCAAAGTAGTAGTAGATTACTACACCATCAGGAGTGCTTCGCAACTTAGGTATCTTGCAAGTGTGTTTAATGGTGAAGACGTTGAAGGCTCTGCAGCAGCTTATGAAGCCTATGCTGGTGCCACCTTCAAGTTGCTCAACGATATCACACTCGAAGACTATGTAATGTGGAGTCCTATAGGCTCGTATAATAGCTATGGAACAGGTAAAACCTCAGATAAGTGGCATCCATTTAGAGGATTCTTTGACGGACAAGGCCACACCATTCGTGGTCTGCGTACCGATGAACATGTAAACTATGCAGGTTTGTTTGGTGATGTATATAAAGGTTCAGGCATCAGTAATGTAAAGTTGAGTGATTGTTCATTTAGTGGCAATATAGCTGGTAGCATAGCAGGCAGATTGGATACTAAGGGCAATATGTACTATGGGTCAAATGAAAATATTGTTGTAAATAACTCAGGTGCAGATAGCTCGGTAGTTGTAACAGCAGTTTCAGCTAATGAGAACTCTTATGGTGGTGGCTTGTTTGGTGAGGTTAATCCTTATGTAGACAATGCTCTTCGCATCGTAGTGACCAATTGCTATAGCAATGTTTTATTGCAGCAACGCAATCAAGGCTATAAAGCAAATGCTCAAAAGATATTGGGCGCATTTGCGGGATCTTATAATCCAGATCAATACATTAAGAAATATGGCATTAATGATAAACCAACCTTTAAGTATTGCTACTTTGGTGGTACGTCTTCAACTGTTGCAGATTTGAATTACGTAGGCACAGTTAAGGGCAGTCTAAATGAAAATAGATTTGTTGATTGCTATATGGTAGGCGACCAAGCCGAAGCTTTCGACCGAGACAATAGCAGTTCGCGTCGTGTAGTACGCAGCTACATTAGTGGTGGCCGTTTGGCTTACGACTTAATGGTGAAATCATTAACAGATGGCAAGTTCCTTTGGGGACAAAAGGGCAGTTATCCAGTGATCGTAGACGACACTTCAGTTCCTTCACTATGTAAGATAAATATGATTGCCGTTTCAGCTATAGATCCTAATTATTCTACTTTTGGCAAGGAATATAACATTGGAGATACCATTATTAATAAACGAGATCCAAAGTTGTCAGGGTCTATTAATTATGGCGATCTTCTAAAATGGAATTTTAAAGTAAGAGGTTGGGCAAATGACAATAATACGGATAAACCTACAGAAACAAGTCAAAGTATCGATTTCTTGTATGATAAGCCTTGGTATCGTTATGAAATGGTTTTAGGAGTATTTAATAAATCTTCATGCAATGAAATAAGGAACGAAAGTCTTGTCAAGCTAATAGGATGGATTTTTGGAATTGGAAAAGCGAAGATTACGACAGATCTTAATTTGACTGGCGATAATGAATATACCCTAAAATACTTACCCTACGAGATAGATGGTAACTATCATTCAATTCGTATAGCCAAACCACTAATGGAGAGCAATCCATCTAATTCGGTGGTAGACTCAGTTGTCTTAGTTAGAGATTTGTGTGTTATAGGTGACACGGTATCAAAAGGTATTTTATTAAAAGATCAATATAATACAAAAAGAATTAAGAGCGTGTACAGAAATCTCATAACTGTACCTATCAATCTTGATAAGACCTTTATTAGCTATCTTGATGAAAGTGAAAAAGACTATTTGTCTTCAATAACTCTTGAGAATGTAGTGAATAAGAAGGCCGATAGCACAGCTATGAGCATCAGCAATGGCAAGGGAGATGCTTTTACTGAAACTACCTTCTCAGACGCAAAAAAGAACAACACTTACGAAAGCATCTTAGGTTACATGCTCAAGCACAACATGCTTGATACATTTGGTCTTCGCCTTGATGGAAAAGACGAAAAGGTTGCTGGTAAGTTTGGTTTTGCAGCCGATGCTAATAAGCGCATCTATCGTGTGAAACTTTATAATCAAGCAACGGGCGCCGAGAGTGGTGAGGTATTGATGAACTACGATGGCAAATGCACATTTAAGGTTGATGGTGACAAGTTGGGGGCAATGTCTGAAGGCATCCCCGCAGGTTACTTTGCCGTTTTGCCTATGACGAAAGCTGAATTAAGTGATAAATTCATACGTTTAGCAGCTAATATCATTACGAAAGATGGTTATGCAAACATTATCCGCCTAAACGATAACGAAACAGCAGGCTTTGCTTATCCCTCATGCTTCCCAGATGACGATGATGATACTAGTTTGTTTACCATTACTGCTAGCCGTGCAGAATATGTACGCAACATCCGTCGCGATGGTTTGCACGAAAGTGTTTATTTACCTTACGTATTCACTTCAATTGAATTTGACGAGGATGAGTTGCACGATGATGACGAAATGGACCTAGCCTTTATGGATGCATCAGATGGTGATGGTTTGAGTGCTGATGGCATTAAGTTTGAATTAACAAGTTTGAGCTCATACTATGCTAAGCAGCGTGAGAAAGAAACCGACCCCTCAGCTGATGAAAAAGATAAATACTTCATTGTGGGTGTTCCTTATTTCATCAACATTGATTGTGCTGAACGTACAGACGAAACAACAGAGGTTACCTTTGTGGGCTACAATGTAGGCTTCTTGCGTAGCGCTTTCGTATTTGACGACGTTGAACCTCTCTATGGTACATTTAATGCAACCACAGCAGGCAATGTTGTCAAAGATAAGAATGTTTACTTGCTTGGTCAGTATAAAGATGAAGCAACGGGCAAGATGGTTGAGAAGTTTGCCCAAGTAGCAAGCAATCATCCAATCAAAGCATTCCGTAGTTATTTGGCAACGAATGGTGCAATGCAGTCAATACATTTGTCTATTGATGACCAAGACATTACAGACATAAACAATGTGGTGAAAGGCTCGGTAAAGGCTGATGGAAAGATATACGACATCTTAGGTCGTCGCATAAATGCAGCCAATACTAAGGGTGTATACATCAAGAATGGTAAAAAGGTAATTAACCTTAAGTAAGCATTCAAAATAGAATTAGAACATGTACTTAAGATTTCATACCTCAGTATAATGTTCAAACTATATTGAAATATAAAAAAGTGGGTAAAATCGTATTATTAAGATTTTGCCCACTTTTTTTATTAAATTATTTTGATTTTCATACTTTGGTAGTGTTTCACAGAGTATGTCTGTGTCAAGTTTGCTTTAGGATTTTATGATGCAAATTTAAGACGTATAGGTCAAATTTAATAGACTTTCTGAAACAGTATTTAAATTTGTAGGGGTTCTATAAATGCCTTTTAGACATGACAAAGCCCTGGCTTGTGAAAGTCGAGGCTTTGTTTATACAAAAAGAGGATATACAAAAAGAGGATGCATCGTTTTGACACACCCTCTTAATTGTTTGCATAAGTGGGTAAATGAGCTAATTCTTCACATAAACTTACCTACTTGAGAGCTATTTTATTTTACTTCTGATAAATCTTTACGCGAGTTCCATCGTAGCCTACAGCCATAATGTACTTAGCACTTTCAGAAGAGGGGAATAGCACGTAAGTGTAGCGATCTGAACGCTGATTGTCACCGAGACCAAACATTGTAACACGTAAGAGCTCTCCCTTGGCATTATAGGTTTCATAGCCCACGGCGCCAGGCCATGCGTTGTTGTCTACCTGCACACGGTTGTTGGCTGCTTGCAGCACACACCCCTTGTTGAGTGTTCCTGTAGTAAGTTTCACTTCGTCGCGGAAGCGTTTAAAGTTGTAAGCATTTATAAAGTTGAGTCCTGCTGGAGCTTCAGGATAACCTTTAGCAGCAATTTCAGCTTTCAAGTTGTCGCACATATCTTGTGTGATAACAGTCCATGCGCGGCTATAGTCCTCAATGTAAGCATGGATAGGACGCAACATACCTGCTTTCTCGAAGAATGAGCAGAGATTGAGCTTAGCAGCATCGCAGAAGCGACGTATCATCTCCATTTGTTGTTTGCCATTGGTGTTGAACTTTGTTTGGTCAAAGCCATCACGATAAGTTTGTATGAAATCGCTCCATGCGTTAGGTGCTTTGCCAGCTTCAAGAGCAAAAAGTTCAAGTTGCCAAAATGGTACAACTTTTACAAAGTGGTCGTAGTTGCGGCGGTTCGATACCACGTTCTTGCCAGTGGCTTTGCCATTTTCGTCTACGTCAGCTACTATTTCGGTGCTTGGTTCGCTTCCAAAATAGTCAGGCCCATCTTGCAGTTGCCAACTGATGCCCTTGCGTACTCCTTCTTCAAGGTAAACTTGGAAACGTCCGCCACGCATTCCGCTATAGTCGTTAACGCCCGTAACCTCATCTTCAAGGCGATGATAGCCTGTGCCGTAGGCAGAGGTAGCCCCTAATTTGTGCTCAACCCAAGCTGAGTAAATATTGTTAGTGGTTTCGCCCAAACCATTCCATTTAAAGCCAGGAGTGATTTGGTTGATATGTCCGAGTTCATGACCAATGCCCCAAAAGCCCATGCTCTCGGGGTTGCACCACTCGTTGAAACTGCCAAATGCAGCTGCAGCGCCATTGCCATCGGCATACATGCCACTTTTAACAGGACGGGCAAATTGGTGGTTCTTAGGCTCAATATTGTGTTGTGGAAGTCCCATAATCTCGCGTTCGCGATAAACGATAGAGTCATAAAGAAGAGCCAATTTTTCAGCATTAATAGGGCATACCTTCAAGGCATTAGCCACAGGTACAACCACATGCAGGCGATTGCTCAGCACGTCAATGTTGTCGGCACCCACTTTTTGAGCTTTTACAAGCATTTGCTTCCAATCGTCGTTGGTCATTTTTTTTGCTTGGTCAAAGTAGCCTACCTCGTTGGCCATAGCAAAGTGCAATTTCACTTCGGGAGCATTCTTAAAGTCGTCAGAGTAGTAGTTGATATATCCGTTACCACGGTTGTTGGCTGTGATAACGTTCATGCCATTGGTGAGCGAATAATAACTTTCGGGTTGCCCCTCGGTTTCAATGTCATTGGCATTACTAAACTCTTTAATGCAAAGCTGAACAGGGTGTGTGCCGTCTATGCCTTCGGCAAAAACAACCACTTTGTCGCCTTGTTTAAAGTAGATGCCAGTTGGATTTTCGTAGGGGTCGTATGCACTACTTGTTTTGAGTTGATTGCGCAAAGTGTTGCGGTCAAGATAGCATCCAAACGTGCCCACACGGAATTGCGTAGAGTAAGAGCCAGAGCGCAATTGATTGGCCAATTGGCGGAAGTAGGGCACAGGTATAGCAGCCATTTGCTCGTCTGTAATGTCAGAGCGAAGTTCGTTGCAGAGTGGCGAAGTAAAGTAGGTGCTGATAAGGTTTGTAATCTCTTGGTTCTTTTGATAAAGTCCCACTTCGGCTGCCGATGCAAAGTTTTTACCCTGGTCTGAGGCTGCACTGTTGATTTCAATTTTTACAATAAACACGTTGTCAATACCATTTTCGCCAAAGTAAAAACGACCAGACTTTTCGCCAAAATCTTGTGTGCCGGCTTTTATCAGTTCAGATGGATTGTCTTTGGTGGCATAATAGAAAGTTACTTTGCCCCACGAACCATTGTTTCCTCCCGTTGAACGCGCAGTGTAGTCAAGGTAGTCAATGTGTGGTGCACTATTAAGCACAAGTCTGAGCGTAAATGGAAAACTACCTCCATTCCAGCTTGAGTGCCATATAGTTGAAGGGTCACCATCGAAGGCATTGCTCACAGGGTAGCCACTTTGCACGCTCGATGCTTGCATAGCCGACACAGCAACTTTCGTATCACCTTGCAGCAGATTGACCGAAGTGTTAGGTTGTTGTTTTACTACAAGATTGTGGGTAAAGCTGCCATCGGCAGATGTAAGTGCAAGTGTGGCAAACCTTGGATTGGTGGCATCGTTGTAGTAGGTGCTAAACACCGATATGTTACCATTGCTTTCCTTGCGGAATTGCAACCAATCAGCATCAGTTTTTTGGGTTATGTTGTAGTCGGTGTTAGCCAAAACTGCTACTGAGCCAAAGCCCGCAGCATAGTCCACACTAACGGTGTCGGGGGTGGTCATGATGTATGCATTCGCACCGCCCTTTTTGTCTAATTGAAGACTTTGAGCCTCACTTATTTGCGAGCCGAGCGAAAGAGCTAACAAAGTGAGAATATATGATTTTTTCATTGAATAAACTTTTTGTTGATACAAGGATTAGCGTGTTACAACCACCTTTTGTCCGTTTACGATGTAAATACCAGTTGGCACATCCCAAGTTTGTGTGCCGTTTAATGTTTTGTTGGCAATAGTAGCCCCTTTGATGTCTGTAATATGTATGGGGGTGGCAACAGATGTTATGATAGTAATACCTCCATCTGTGGTGTTGATAGCATAAGTTTGTCCGTTGTTGTCGGCAACATTGTAGATTGCATCAATAACATTACCCACATTGAAGCGCGAAGTACAGAATGTAATGCCAGGGAATGTGCTACAAGTAGCTTCAAGACGTATGCCCGCATGCGGGGTCTTAAATGTGTATTGTCGGCGAGAGTCGGTATAGTCGGTTCCTTTAGCCAAAACATTGCCTTTGTTGTCTACAAACTTTACGTTTGTACTTATGTTGCTTTCAAATCCATTTTTTAATAGCAATGCGCTGAGGTCTATAGGTGTGTTGAGTTCATAGCTCTCATCCAATTCGTAGTCAGTTTGTGGCGCATAAACAAAGTCGGTGAGCAACGAGCGAGTGGGTAGCGAACCAGGGAATAGTTGATTATCGTTGAGATAAGCGTATTTCAAACTTTTTTTATTGTTAGTTACATCCCACTGTATGCTTGTAAGTTTGTTATGGTCTGCAGCAATTGTGCGGAGCAAAGGCGCACCATTCGATAGATTAAGCGTTTGGATTTCGTTATTGTCAATCCACAAGTCGGTGAGTTGTGGTTGCTTGATAAGTGTAATAGCAGAGAGTTTGTTGCCCGAAAGTACCAATGAGTGGAAGTTATTGCAATTGCTGAGCGATATAGAAGAGAAATTATTGTTCTGTGCCCAGTAGTTTTTAGTATTGCGTAACACCGAGGCAGGCAATGCTGAAGAGAGTTGGTTGTTAGCCACCACAAGGTTGTCAAAGCGTGCTGTTGAAGCCACACTAAAACTGGTAGATGTGAGGTTGTTGTTTGCTACATTAAGGTTTTTCAACGCAATGTTGTCAGTAAGCGCAAGAAATGTAAGCTCGTTGTCTTGTACATCAAGGTCGGTAAGCTTTTTAAGTTTGTACACGTAGAGCGATGTTAGCTTGTTGTCAGCAGCATATAGCGATTTTATTTCGGGGGCAGCATCTACATTCAAATCGGTAAGTTTATCGCCTTGTACGTATAGAGAAGTAATGTTGCCTTCGGTTGAAGATAATGTAAATTTGCGGCTCTTTACGGCAATGGTTTGAAGCGACCCATTACATACAATTGTTTGTTTTTCGCCGTTTTCCCAAATAATTTCAGCTTTCAAATCGGCATTTAAAGCGATTTGTATTGTCTCGCCAATAGGAGTTGCAGTGGCGAGGCGTACCTCATCGGCATGAAGCGGAGCAATGCTCATGAGCAAAGCCGAAGTGAGAATGAAAGGTATTTTTTTATGCATATTGGTAGTGTTAGACTTGAAATGTAAGTGTTTACTTGGCAAATATAAGGAAAAGTTTTGATTATAATTAATGAACTTAGGTAGGTGCTTACTAAAAATGTTTATCCTTATATAGTAAAATATTGTTTTCTTACGGCTTCACTTCATCAATTTTCAAAGAAAGATGAAGTTCATTTGATATTTTTTTAAGATCATCTATTTTCGTAGAATTGGCTATGTTTGAATAAACAAACCATCCATCCACTTCGTGTTGCCATATTCGCTTCGGTGTCAACGGCCTTTTCTTTTTGCCTACAAGATGATAGCCGCAATGAATGATGTTAAGTTTTGAAATGCGTTCTAAACCTATTATTTTGAGCGTTTCTACAAATGTATCAATAGCATAGTTTTTCCATACTATCGTACCGTTGGGAAATGTTACACGCATTCCTTTTGTTGGGCTTTCAATATGTTTGGTTGGCTCATGAACTTCTGCAGGTTCAACCTTCACAGAACTTGATAAAGGTATACCCACCTTTGGTGTTAAAGTTTTCGCACCTGTTATCTCGCTAATTCTTGCTTTGCGCGAAAGTGCCACACGCAACGGATTGCCTGGATGATATTCAACAACTAGTATAAGGTCACGTTGTATTTCGCTGAGTTGTGGCTCAATGGTTTGGCTCAAAGCGGGTAGAACCTCCTCTTTGATTATTTTTTCTTCCAAAGAGTCTGCTGCAGCCAATAGCTTATCATCTACAGGAAGTTTCATATCCCTCAACGATTTAAGTGTAGTATACAGTTCCTTTAGTGTAGCCATAACATATATATGTTTTTCAATATTTTACTTTATTTCCCTGTAAGGTTTTATATACAAGTTGAAAGCAGTTGTTTTACAAACAAAGGAATGAAATAATCTCTGTTTTAATTTTGCTGTTTTCGTTGTGCTTAAAAGCAAAGGTAACAAATTAACACACAAAAAAAAGACTGCTACAAGTATTTTCTTTAGCTTATAGCAGTCTTTTTTATATAGGATATATCTCAGAAGAGATTTTTTAGTTCTTAAACGTAAGTGCTTCGCCACTAACATCCACGTGGATAGGCTTTGTCTTGTCTACAGTGCCTGCAAGTAGAGCCTTACTCAAGTCGTTAAGCAACATACGTTGTAATGCACGTTTTACAGGACGAGCGCCGAATTCGGGGTCGAAACCAGCCTTTGCAACCAATTTGATAGCTGCATCTGAAACATCGAGATGCACATCTTGGTCGGTCAAGAGTTTTTGTATGCCATTTACTTGCAAGCGAACAATTTGTTCTATTTGTGGTTGCGTAAGTGGCTGGAACATGATGATGTCGTCAATACGGTTCAAAAACTCAGGACGTATTGTCTTCTTTAGCATGTCAAGCACTTGGACTTTAGTTTCGTCGATGATGCGTGTGCGTTCTTCAGCATTTTTATTGGCAATAGCCTCAAACTTCTGCTGTATCATGCTCGATCCCATGTTAGATGTCATGATGATAATGGTGTTCTTAAAGTTCACCGTGCGTCCCTTGTTGTCGGTTAAGCGGCCATCGTCAAGCACTTGAAGCAAGATGTTAAACACATCGGGGTGTGCCTTTTCAATTTCATCAAAGAGCACAACGCTGTATGGTTTGCGACGTACTGCCTCGGTGAGTTGTCCGCCCTCTTCGTAACCAACGTATCCCGGAGGTGCACCAACAAGACGCGAAACACTAAACTTTTCTTGGTATTCGCTCATGTCTATACGTGTCATCATGTTTTCGTCGTTGAATAGGTAGTCAGCAAGTGCCTTGGCAAGTTCGGTCTTACCCACACCCGTTGTACCTAAGAAGATAAACGAACCTATAGGTCGTTTAGGATCTTGCAATCCAGCACGCGAACGACGTACGGCATCTGCCACGGCTTGTATAGCCTCGTCTTGTCCAACAACACGTTTGTGAAGTTCGTCTTCAAGGTGTAGTAGTTTCTCCCGTTCGCTCTGTAGCATACGCGTAACAGGTATGCCTGTCCAACGAGCCACCACGTCGGCAATGTCGTCTGGAGTAACCTCCTCCTTTACCATAGCCTCGGCACCTTGGCGATTTTTGAGTTGTTCTTGCTGAACATTAATGTCGTTCTCAAGTTGTTTGAGTTTGCCATAGCGTATCTCAGCCACCTTGCCATAGTTGCCTTCGCGTTCAGCACGTTCTGCTTCAAAGCGGAGTTGCTCCATTTGCTGCTTGTCTTGCTGAATTTTAGAGAGCACTTCCTTTTCGCCTTCCCATTTAGCACGAAAGTCTTTTTCGCGTTCGCTGAGTTCTGCAATCTCTTTGTTCAGTTGTTCAAGTTTTGCAGTATCGTTCTCGCGTTTGATGGCTTCGCGCTCAATTTCGAGCTGACGTAAGCGACGTGTAATCTCGTCAAGTTCCTCAGGTTGAGAGTCGCGCTCCATGCGTAGCTTAGCAGCAGCTTCGTCCATAAGGTCGATAGCTTTGTCGGGCAAGAAACGGTCGGTTATGTAACGGTGCGAAAGTTGCACGGCTGCAATGATAGCGTCGTCTTGAATACGCACCTTGTGGTGGTTTTCGTAGCGTTCTTTCAATCCACGCAAAATGCTAATAGCATCCTCGGGCGAAGGTTCGTCTACCATAACCGTTTGGAAACGGCGTTCCAATGCTTTATCCTTTTCAAAATACTTTTGATATTCCTCAAGTGTGGTAGCACCAATGCTACGTAATTCGCCACGTGCCAAGGCTGGTTTCAAAATGTTGGCTGCATCCATAGCGCCCTCGCCTTTACCCGCACCTACCAAGGTGTGAATTTCATCAATAAAGAGGATGATGTCGCCTTGTGCTTGCGTTACTTCGTTGATAACGCTCTTGAGTCGTTCCTCAAACTCACCTTTGTATTTAGCACCTGCAACAAGTGCGCCCATGTCAAGTGAGAAGAGTTTCTTGTTTTTCAAGTTCTCAGGCACATCGCCACGAACAATACGCTCAGCCAAACCCTCAACGATGGCGGTTTTACCCGTACCAGGTTCACCGATAAGGATTGGATTATTTTTAGTTCGGCGCGAAAGTATCTGTAGCACTCGGCGTATCTCCTCGTCACGACCGATAACAGGGTCGAGCTTGCCCTCGCGAGCTTCTTCAACGAGGTTGCGTGCATATTTAGACAATGCTTGATAAGTATCCTCGCTGCTCTGTGAGGTAGCTTTTTGTCCACCACGCAACTCCTCAATGGCCTTTTTCAGTCCATCTGCCGTAATGCCTGCATCTTTCATCATTTGCGAGGCACGGCTATTAACCTCTAGCAAGGCTTGAAGCATAGGTTCAAGACCTACGTAGGTATCACCATTTTTGCGAGCGATCTCTTCGGCCTTAAGTGTCACTTGGTTGGCATCTTGGTCAAGATAAGGACTTGAGCCTCCGCTTACACGAGGTTGGTGTTGAATTTCTTGCTCTACGGCAGCTTGCAGTGCGTGTTCGTTTACTCCAAGTTTGCCAAAGATAAACTTGGTAACGTTTTCACCCACCGATAGCACACCAGCGAGCAAGTGTATAGGCATTATGGCTTGTTGCCCATTCTTTTGCACACGATCTATAGCCTGTTGAATGGCTTGCTGTGCTTTAATTGTGAAGTTGTCGATATTCATATATATATTGTTTTTTTGTTTTCAATTTTCGCCTTCTATTATGCAAAGCCATTGCCAATGTTTGCAGGCAATCAACCTAATAACAAATGTTAAGAAAAACTGCCATTATAGCATGTTATGCGTCGTCAATAGCCATAGTCGTACTGACACTCACCAATTTTTGTCATGCCTTTATCTATGCCACATATTTTCCAAACACTTTGTTGGCATCCAAGCAAGGGCAGTCTTTGGGAGTGGTGTAGGGTAGGTCGCGGTGTCCCGTTACTTTGGCTTGTGGAAATAAGCAGTGCAGTTCTCTGAGCAAATAAGCAATCCGTTCGCGTTGTTGAGGCGTAAGGGTGTTGTGAGGTTTACCCATTTCGTCAAGTCCGCCCTCGTAGCAAATGCCTATTGAACAGCGGTTGTAGGGTATACAATGGGCGCCCACTTCGAGTAGCTTGCGGTGTTGTGTCATGGTGCCATCTTTGCGTATGTAGAAGTGGTATCCTATGGTGCGGAACCCCCTTGCCTTGTGGTCGTGTAAGAGTTGATCTACTGTATAGTTGTGATTGCAGCGTGTAGCCGAACAATGTATAATAAAGTATTTCACATCCTTAGCTGCCATTATATTGTTCTTATTTGTTGTCATGATTAAATGTTTTTGAGTGTAAGTGATATTTATAAAAAAAATTAAAGTTTTACGCAACTACTCACGCCCAAAGCAGTAAGTGCTGCCACAATCGCTTGGATGATAGCATTAACAATTTGCATCCAAGTAATTTTACCATTCTTAGGGTTGTTCATAACGTTGTTGTTTAAAGAAAAAATGCACAAGAGGCACTCATAACGAACCACATGGCATATAGTGCCCCTTGTGCAAAATAAAGGTTAAAGGTTCTCCCTACAGAGGGTGATAAAACTTACTCATCTTCTCCCTTATCGTAGTTTACCAACGTAATTTTGTCGGGCAAAAGTTTATAGATACGCTTGCCGTTAATTAGGCTAAACGAAGGGTGGAAACTTGGTAAAATTGTATCGACCAACGTAGCATTCACTTCATTTTTGTTTTCAACGCAGGCTTTGGTCTTAAAGCGCAAACTGATGGTACCAAATCCAAGCAATTCCACGTCGTACCCCTTCTTAAGGTTCTCTACCACATAGTAGGCATAGCGGTCGAGCACAGCCTTTACATCGCCAGGTGTAGCAGTAGACTCTGCTGAGATTTGTTTGGCCACATCGTCGCTTGTGAGCAAACCATAGCTCACTGGACGTACGTTGTACATGATTTTACCAGTGTTTTTACCCATAGTGATTTTGCGACTAACTGTTTTATAAGCTTTACTCATAACTGTTTAAAAATTTTAGAGTGTTAATAAATAAAAGTTTGTTTGTGTGTATCAGCCGTTGTGTGTGCTGATTACGGTTGCAAAGGTAAGGGGATACACCCCCAAAAAGCAAGTGTATTCATTCCCGTTCACTCACTATTTACTCTGCAATTATTTTGCTTATTATTAACACAGTATGGAGACGTTTGTGTGGCAGCATATTACCCTAAATTAGAGGGCTACTTTTTTATGATAAGGTATTAGGTTAATGAGCACTTTTATTTTAGGTTGGCAGTATTTCTGGGTAAACCCATATAGGTTATGTTCGCCTAATCGCTCCTATTAATATATAATGCTATTCGGTAAAACTCAAAAGAGCACAAATATCCTTCCCGAAGTTCTGTAAAATAGTCCCCTTTGAAGTTTCTAAATTCAAAAGTACTCCCCCCTTATCAAAATATCGCAAAAAATGAGTTACTTATTTGTCGTTAATGGGTATGTGTAAATATGCTAATATACAACAAAAACAGGGAGCAACATTTGCTCCCTGTTTTTGTTGTAACCCTATCTTTAAATTGATAAAAGTCGTTGTTGCTTATTCGTATGGATTGCCTTCAGATATTTCAAATCCGTCAAGGTCTATCTCATCGTCGTTGAATGACGCACCACCAAAGATAGTGTCGTCAGCGTCAAAGTCGTCGGTTGCAACTGCACCTTTCTTTTTTGTTCCGCCCAACAAAGCCAATGGGTCATCGTCCACTTCTATTTGTTGAGGCGCTTCGCCTTTAGAGCGTGTAATTTCAGCTTTATCAAGATGTTCAGAAGGTATAAATTCCTTTACATCCAAATAGAAGCTACGATTGCTAAAGGGGTCGAAAACAAATTCAAGATGTTGCTCTTCATCCTCAATTAGTTCAGAAAGACGAGTTTGGTCCATCACATATATATCCTCGTCAGAACTGCCAACTCCCATGTCCTCGCGTGTAATCTGCTCTTGTCTTTCCCATTCTTCATCGCAAAGATAAAACGATGTCATTTGGTCGTCTGGATAGTTGCATGAAGCAAGGATAGCCTTGTTCAAATCAAGGAAAGTGGCCTCGCTATCTATTTTGATTTCGCGTACAAAGCCATCAACCTCTTCGCTTATTAACTTTATTCTGAATACCATAGTTGGGGGTGTTTTTCTATTTGATTATGCCACGCTTTGAGTTGGTGACGAAGTTGAGAATATATTCTATTTCGGGCGACATCGTTACGGTTTCGCGAATTTCGTTCAAACATTCTTCGCGCAACTTTCCACGTTGATAGAGCAAGCGGTAAGCGTTGTGTATGTTCTCAATCACTTCGTTCGAAAAACCACGACGGCGCAATCCAATGATGTTCAGACCACAAAATGCCACGGGTTCGCGTGCGGCCATTACGTATGGTGGAACATCTTGGCTGGTGCGTGTACCACCTCCTATCATTACATAGCTACCGATGTGGCAAAATTGGTGGATAAGTACACAAGCCGATATAACAGCAAAGTCGTCTACCACAACTTCGCCTGCTATCTTGGTGGTATTACCAATGATGCATCCATTGCCAACTACAACATCGTGTGCAATGTGCATACCTTCCATCAGTAAGTTGTTTGAGCCAACCACTGTTTTTTGTTTTGCTGCTGTACCACGATTAATAGTTACGTTTTCGCGGATAGTGTTGTTATTGCCTATTTCTGCTGTAGTCTCTTCGCCCTTAAACTTTAAGTCTTGGGGTATTGCACCGATTACAGCGCCAGGGAAAATAGTATTTCCGTCGCCAATGCGCGAGCCAGACAATACGGTTACACTGTTCATTAAGTGGTTGTTTTTACCAATCACAACGTTTTTGTCAATGTAACAGAAAGGACCAATCTCGCAACTTTCGTCAATGATGGCTTCGGGATGTATGTATGCTAATGGACTTATCATTTCAATATGTTGAAAGGAAGGGTGTGTCTCTACCTTCTATATGGTTTGATTAATTACTTGTTCTTTACAATTTGTGCTGTAAATGTAGCTTCCATTACAATTGTCTCGCCTACAAAGGCATAGCCGTGCATGGTTGATATGCCATGACGTATAGGAGCTACAAGCTCAACACGGAAGATGAGGGTGTCGCCTGGCACAACCTTTTTGCGGAATTTTACGTCGGATATACGTAAAAAGTAAGTGCTCCAGCGTTCAGGCTCTTCAATAGAGTTGAGTACCAACAATCCGCCTGCTTGTGCCATAGCTTCTATTTGCAACACACCAGGCATTACGGGTTCTTGTGGAAAGTGTCCTTGGAAGAAACCCTCGTTAGATGTTACGTTCTTCACAGCCACGATGTAGTTTGATCCTGTTTCAACCACCTTGTCTACCAATTGCATTGGGTAGCGGTGAGGCAACAACTCACGTATGCGATTTACATCCATGAGTGGAGTGTCGTTGGGATCGTAGTTGGGGGCTTGTATTTCGTGCTTGCGGATTTCGCGACGCATTTGGCGTGCGAATTTATTGTTAATGGTGTGTCCAGGACGTGTAGCTACAATGCGTCCTTGGATGGGGCGGCCGATAAGTGCCATATCACCGATGATGTCAAGCAACTTGTGGCGAGCTGGCTCGTTGGGCCAATCCAAAGGGCGATCTTGCAGATAGCCCAACTTCGTTGCATCGCGGTGTTCTACATGCAGGTGGTCTGCCAAACGGTCAAGCGACTCTTGCGAAATCTGTTTTTCGTAGATAACAATAGCATTGTCAAGGTCGCCACCCTTAATAAGGCCCGCTTTAAGCAACGGTTCAATTTCGCGTACAAATACAAAGGTGCGTGCTTTAGCAATGTCCTTTGTAAAGTCCGCCATGTTGTCAAGTGTGGCAAACTGGCTGTTGATAAATTGCGACTCAAACGAAATCATTGCGGTGATAGAGAACTGTTCATCGGGCAAAATGATAATAGATGAACCTGTTTCTTCGTCGCGAAATTCAATTTTCTTTTTTATAACATAAAAGTCCTTTGCGGCGTTTTGTTCTACTATGCCCACACGTTTGATATTCTCCACATAAATGATAGAACTACCATCAAGAATAGGAAATTCAGGACCATTAACCTGTATCAAGCAGTTGTCAATACCCAACGCATAGAGAGCTGCCATAGCATGTTCAATGGTGCTGCAACGAGCATCACCATTTGCTACAACTGTTCCACGCGAAGTATCTACTACATTCTCGGCAATGGCATCAATGATGGGTTCTCCCTCAAGGTCGATACGTTGTATTTTGTAGCCATGGTTCTCGGGGGCTGGGTTAAAGGTTATAGTAAGGCTAAGGCCTGTGTGCAGTCCTTTACCATAGAGCGAGAAACTTCCAGCTAGAGTCTTTTGTTTAAACATAACGAGTGCTAATGTGTGTATGATGTGAAAAATGCTTTCATTTTATAGTGGAAAAAACTTCATGCCATATAGCTACAATAGCAGTAGGCATTTGCTTTATTCTTACTAAGTAGGTGTTCAAATTTAATGTAGAATATGATTATATAAATTAATTTTGAATACCTACTTATTATTATGCATTCTTCTTCAGTTCTTCAATTTCTTTTTTCAGTGCATCAAGTTCTTTGCGCATTTCAGGCAAGTACTTAAATACTACGCTTGAGCGCATAAAATTCTTGGCATCAATAGCGGGCGAACCTTGCACTGTTGCGTTTCCCTTGCGTATGCTTCCAGCAATGCCTGCTTGTGCTCCCGAGAGCACGCGGTCGCCAATTACAGCGTGTCCTGCAATGCCCACTTGTCCGCCAAACATACACCATTTACCTATCTTGGTAGAACCAGCTACACCCACTTGTGCCGACATTACGGTGTTTTCGCCCACCTCACAGTTGTGAGCAATTTGCACAAGATTGTCGAGTTTTACGCCCTTGCGTACATAGGTAGACCCCATGGTTGAGCGGTCTACACAAGTATTTGCGCCAATTTCAACATCGTCCTCGATAGTTACAATACCAATTTGTGGAATTTTCTCATAGCCGTCGGCAGCAGGGGCAAATCCAAATCCATCGGCGCCAATCACCGTGCCAGCATGTAGCGTAACGTTGTTGCCAATTTTACAATCGTGGTAGATGGTCACATTGGGATAGAACAAGCAGTTGTTTCCTATGGTGGTGCGTTCTTCAATCACCACATTGGCATACACTTGGCAGTTGTTTCCGAGTGTTACGTTTTCACCAATGTAGGCAAACGGGCCTATATAGCAATTCTCACCGATGTGTGCACTCTCTGCAACACAAGCAAGGGGGTGTATGCCCGTGCGTTTTTGAATAGTGCTTTGGTATAGGGTGAGCAAGCGAGCAATAGCCTCATAAGCGTTCTCCACGCGGATAAGTGTGGTGCTAACAGGCTGTTCGGGAACAAAACTATTGTTCACCAACACAATGCTCGACTGTGTAGTATATAAGTAATGAGCGTAGTGAGGGTTAGCCAAAAAAGAGATGGCACCTTTCACTCCTTCTTCTATTTTTGCGAATGTCTTTACTGTGGCATTTTCGTTTCCTTCAACGCTGCCGCCTAAGTACTCCGCAATTTGCTTTGCAGAAAATTCCATATTTGTTTTTTGTTTTTATAGGGCAAATATCGTAAAAATATTTGAACTTGAAAGCCTTGTTTTCACTTTTTCCTACATAAATGCGGAAAAGTGGGCATTTGCCACCTTTCCGCACCATTATGTATAAGTAGGTGTTCAAAATT
>DJEH01000061.1:19513-19650 GCA_002431845.1 Prevotellaceae bacterium UBA5903
AAATATAAAAATAATTATGAACATCTACTTAATTATTTATTTGCATCGATGGTCAATGCTTCAAACCTTTGGGCAGATGTTGTTCCCCCTTTAATATTGAGCTTCTTTTAGGCCATATTGGCATTTTTGCGGCTTTC